>NZ_RJNJ01000003.1:0-230646 GCF_003943825.1 Streptococcus oralis | reverse complement strand
AAGTTTTAGATGGTACGGAGTCGCGTGCGAGTCTCAGTCTGGCAGAAATTCGTGAAATTTTGGGAATTTCTGAAGCCAGCACTTGAAAAATCAAGACAATACGCTATAATGAAGTGTTGAAAGGAAATACAAAATGAAACAAGATCGATTTCCATTGGTGTCAGATGATGAGATCATGCTGACCAAAATGCCAGTCATGGACTTGTACGATGAGTCAGACTTTATTAGCAATATCAAAGGTGATTACCGCGATAAGAACTATTTGGAATGGTCTCCTATCAATGAGGAAGAAACCGTAGTTTCTCCAGTGGTTACTAAGGAGTCAAAGCCAAGTCCAGAACCTAAAAAAGTTGAAAAGACTTATGCAGAGTTGGCTCGAGAAGAGGCGCGTGCGGACTTGAAGAAGAAACGTTCAGCTAAATATTTGACTCAGGATGTTAGTCATACCAGACGACACAATGGTTCAACACTTGTTCGTCAAGGAAGCCAACCAACAGCACCATTTCAAAAGGAAAATCCAGGTGAGTTTGCCAAATTTAGCAAAAACTTGAGCCAGTCTCACTATATCTTAGCTGAGGAGGTTGGCCAAGTGGCGAATCCAACTCCAAAAACCCAAACGGGAAAAGCCAACAAGAACAACTACGATTTTCTAAAGAAGAGTCAAATCTATAATAAAAAGAATAAGCAAACAGAACAGGAACGTCAGGTTGCCCAAGAGTTGAATCTGACAAGAATTACTGATTAGGGGAGAAAAGCATGTCAAAAACATATCATTTTATTGGAATCAAGGGATCAGGGATGAGTGCCTTAGCCTTGATGTTGCACCAAATGGGACACAAGGTTCAAGGTTCAGACGTTGAAAAATATTACTTTACTCAACGTGGACTAGAGCAGGCAGGGATTGCGATTCTTCCTTTTGATGAAAAGAACCTACAAGGTGATGTGGAGATTATCGCGGGGAATGCCTTCCGTCCAGATAACAACGTTGAAATCGCCTATGCAGATCAAAATGGTATCAGCTACAAACGTTACCATGAATTCCTAGGTAGCTTTATGCGTGACTTTGTCAGCATGGGGGTTGCAGGAGCGCATGGTAAGACATCAACGACTGGGATGCTGTCTCACGTTTTGTCTCACATCACAGACACCAGCTTCTTGATTGGTGATGGGACAGGTCGCGGCTCAGCCAATGCCAAATATTTTGTCTTTGAATCAGACGAATATGAGCGCCATTTCATGCCTTACCACCCAGAATACTCTATCATCACCAACATTGACTTTGACCATCCAGACTACTTTACAAGTCTAGAGGACGTTTTCAATGCCTTTAACGACTATGCCAAACAAATTACCAAAGGTTTGTTTGTATACGGTGAAGATCCTGAGTTGCGTAAGATCACAGCCAATGCGCCAATCTATTACTATGGATTTGAAGCTGAGGACAATGACTTTGTAGCTAGTGATCTCCTTCGTTCTACGACTGGATCAACATTCACCGTTCACTTCCGTGGTCAAGAATTGGGTCAATTCCACATTCCAACCTTTGGTCGTCACAATATCATGAATGCGACAGCTGTTATCGGATTGCTTTACACAGCTGGATTTGACTTGAACTTGGTCCGTGAACACTTGAAAACATTTGCCGGTGTTAAGCGTCGTTTCACTGAAAAAATCGTCAATGATACAGTGATTATTGATGACTTTGCCCACCATCCAACAGAAATCATTGCAACCTTGGATGCGGCTCGTCAGAAATATCCAAGCAAGGAAATCGTGGCAATCTTCCAACCGCATACCTTTACTAGAACCATTGCTTTGTTGGACGAATTTGCCCATGCTCTAAATCAAGCAGATGCTGTTTACCTAGCACAAATCTATGGATCTGCGCGTGAAGTGGACCATGGTGATGTTAAGGTAGAAGACTTAGCTAATAAAATCAACAAGAAACACCAAGTGATCACTGTCGAAAATGTATCTCCACTCCTAGACCATGACAATGCGGTTTATGTCTTTATGGGAGCAGGAGACATCCAAACCTATGAATATTCATTTGAGCGTCTCTTGTCTAACTTGACAAGCAACGTCCAATAAGGAAAACAGATGGAAATTCCAATCACTATAAGGCAAGTTACCTTATCAGATTTAGAAGAAATGTTGGTGATTGAAGAAGCCAATCCTTCATCAGAAGAGGCACTTAGCCGCCAATCCTTAGAAGAGAGTATCCGCAAGACTGCGGGTACCTTTCTTGTAGCTGGGGATGAAAATCAGCTCTTAGGCTATGTTTTGGGAGAAGCTCAGTCTCTTCATCCCAAATGGATAGAAATAAAATCATTGATCATTCATCCTGACCATTGGGGACAGGGGCTGGGAACTCTTCTTCTTGCAGCCTTGAAACAGGTGACAGTCGAACTAGATTACCAAGGTATTCTTTTGCAAAGTCCTGATGAGCTGCTATCATATTTTGAAATGAATGGCTTTGTTGAAGAAGAATTGACAGAGAGTCATTATGGTAGTGGTTCTGAATGGTATCTGATTTGGGCCAATCCTTTTTATCAGGAGGAAATATGAAAATCAGACAAGCAAGATTTTCGGATTTAGATCGGATTATAGAGATAGAGCTGGAGAATTTTTCACTGGAGGAAGCCATTTCTCGTTCGGTCTTTGAGGCGCATTTGCAGGAAATTCAGACCAGTTTTTTGGTAGCTGAAAAAGAGGGGCGTATTCTTGGTTATATCGAAGGTCCAGTCGTTCCGCACCGCCATCTCCATGATCAGTCCTTTACAGAAAAAATAAAAGACTATAGTCATCAACCTGGAGGTTATATTTCTGTGACTTGCCTATCTATTGCCAAGGAAGCACAAGCTTTGGGAGTTGGGAAAAGACTATTAAAGGCTCTGAAAGAAGTCGCTTTAGAACATGAACGAGAGGGCATTAACTTGACGTGTCATGACTATCTTATCGCCTATTATGAAAAGCACGGCTTTGTTAATGAAGGAATATCCCAGTCAAACTTTGCTGGGGAAACATGGTATGATATGGTCTGGCAGCCAGAAAATAAAGAAAACTAGCTAGGGAATGCCCTAGTTGGTTGCTTTTCTGCGACTTTTAAGATATAATATTATGGATTGTCAACAAGGAGGTAATGCTTTTGACTGAAAAATCAAGAGAAGAAGAAAAATTAAGCTTTAAAGAGCAGATTCTACGTGATTTAGAAAGAGTAAAAGAACAAGATAGAAGAGAGAAAGAAGTAGAGATTCCAAATCTGACGGCTTCATCATCTCAAGCTAGTTCAGCAACTCCTTCAAATCGTGAAACAGAAACATCAACAGAAGAGTTGATGGCTGATTCCCTATCTGTTGTCGATAAAATCCTAAAAAATGCACCAAGTGTTCCTCCACTTTCAAGTGATAGAACTGATGAAACGGATGACCAAGAAGAGGAAGAGATTAGACAGCCAATCATTGATAAGATTGAAGTTGTAGAATCTGAAGAACCTCTAATAGAACCGATTCATCTGGCTGAAGAACCTGTAGTGGAACCTGTTCAACCTAAGGTAGAACCAGTTGAGCTTAAACCCGAAGAAAAAGAATTTAACGATACTCCGACTAAGGTTGCCGTAACCTATAAAACAGAAGATAAGAAAGAGGAAATCACCCCAGGAATGCCTGAAAGAGTTGAGCCTGCTTCTACAGAATCTAGCAGTGGATTAGCTGATGCTCCGCGTCGTAGTCGTCGTCAAGGTGCAACATCAACTAAGAAAAAGAAAAAATCAAAAGCCAAAGGTTGCCTAGTAACAGTTCTAGTTCTCCTAGTACTCGTTGCAGTTGGTGGTTACTTTGGTTATGGTTACGTTCAAGATTCCTTGAAACCTGTGGATGCGAGCTCTAAGGACTATGTAACGGTTCAAATCCCAGACGGTGCAAATGTTCAAGAAATTGGAAGCACCTTGGAAAAATCTGGTCTGGTTAAACATGGACTTATCTTTAGCCTTTATGCTAAATACTATAGCCATGCCAACTTGAAGTCAGGTTATTACAACTTGAAGAAGAGTATGAGTACGGATGAGTTGATTCAAGAATTGGAAAAAGGTGGGACTCCTGAAGCTCAGGCACCTGTTCTTGCAAACTTGACCATTCCAGAAGGCTATACATTAGAGCAAATCGCTCAAACAGTAGGACAACTTCAAGGTGAATTTAAAGAACCTCTTACTGCGGACGCTTTCTTGGCAAAAGCTCAAGATGAGACCTTTATCTCACAATTAGTAGCCAAGTATCCAAACCTACTTGGAAGTCTTCCAACAAAAGACAGTGGCGTTCGTTATCGTCTTGAAGGCTACCTTTTCCCAGCGACCTATACAATCAAAGACAGTACAGCTGTTGAAAGTTTGATTGATGAGATGGTAGCTGCTATGGATAAGGCTATGTCACCATATTACGCTACGATCAAAGAAAAGAATCTGACGGTCAATGAATTGCTCAGCATTGCTTCTCTTGTCGAAAAAGAAGGAGCTAAGACCGAAGACCGCAAGAAAATCGCAGGTGTCTTCTATAACCGCTTGAATGCCGGTATGCCACTTCAAAGTAATATCGCTATCCTATATGCTCAAGGAAAACTTGGTCAAAAGATTAGTTTAGCAGATGACGCTGGAATTGATACAACGATTGATTCACCATACAATGTTTACACACACCTTGGCCTCATGCCTGGACCGGTTGATAGCCCAAGTTCGGATGCGATTGAAGCAAGTGTAAACCAGACAAAGAGTGAGTACTTGTACTTTGTAGCCAATGTTGAAGACGGTAAAGTATACTTTGCGACAACAAAAGAAGAACATGATCAAAACGTTGCAGAGCATATCAATAGCAAGTTACCTCAAGCAAGTAGTTCAAACTAAAATTATGTGGTTTTCCACATAATTTTGTTTTAAAAAAGTAAATAGAATAGAAAGTTAAAAAAATGGCAGAAAAAACTTACCCAATGACCCTTGAAGAAAAGGAAAAACTAGAAAAAGAATTAGAGGAGTTGAAACTCGTTCGACGTCCCGAAGTCGTAGAGCGTATCAAGATTGCTCGTTCCTATGGAGACCTTTCAGAAAATAGTGAGTATGAAGCAGCGAAAGATGAACAAGCTTTTGTTGAAGGACAAATTTCAAGTCTAGAAACAAAAATTCGCTATGCTGAAATTGTTAATAGCGATGCAGTTGCCCAAGATGAGGTAGCAATCGGTAAAACAGTAACAATCCAAGAAGTCGGTGAAGACGAAGAAGAGGTCTACATCATCGTCGGTTCTGCAGGTGCAGATGCTTTTGCTGGTAAAGTATCAAATGAAAGTCCGATTGGCCGTGCTTTGATTGGCAAGAAGACTGGTGATACTGCAACGATTGAAACACCAGTTGGTAGCTATGATGTCAAAATCTTAAAGGTTGAGAAAACAGCCTAAATAGGATGAAAAAGGAGTAGTGAAGGCCTTGCCTTGCTCAACTCCTTTTTGGTTTATTGGATAAAAAGGAGACTATATGAGTGAAAATAAGAAGAAAAACAAAATGGAGCGTGGTTTAACCAATCGCCATGTTCAGGTGATGGCCATTGCGGGAACAATCGGAACAGGACTTTTCTTAGGTGCTGGTCGCTCTATCAGCCTTACAGGACCTTCTATCATCCTGATTTATATGATTACAGGAGCCTTTATGTTTTTGATGATGAGGGCTGTTGGGGAGATGCTGTATCAGGATCCAGAACAACATACCTTTATCAACTTTATCACCCGTCATTTGGGGAAAGGTTGGGGATATTTCTCAGTTTGGTCTTATTGGTTGTCAGTTGTCTTTATCGGTATGGCAGAAATCACTGCCATCTCAGATTATGTTCGCTTCTGGTTTCCCACATGGCCTAGCTGGATGATTCAACTTGTCTTTTTAACAATTTTGGCTTTAGTCAATCTGATTGCGGTTAAGCTCTTTGGAGAAGTCGAGTTTTGGTTTGCTATGGTCAAGATTGTGGCGATTTTAGCCATGATTGCCACTGGGGTCTTTATGGTTTTGACAGGCTTTAAGACACCGCATGGTGTTGCAAGTTTGGCAAATATCAGCGACAAATTCTCTCTTTTTCCAAACGGAGTTATGAACTTTGTCATGGCCTTTCAAATGGTATTTTTTGCCTATCTGATGATTGAGTTTATCGGGGTGACAACTTCTGAAACAAAGAACCCTCGTCAGGTCTTGCCCAAAGCTGTTAAGGAAATTCCTCTTAGAATTATCTTCTTCTATGGGGGAGCTCTCATTGCGATTATGGCCATTATTCCTTGGTCTTATCTTAATTCTTCAGATTCTCCATTTGTAACGGTTTTTGAACTGGCGGGTATCAAGTGGGCAGCAGCTCTAATCAACTTTGTTGTCTTGACCTCAGCGGCGTCTGCTCTTAACTCAACTCTCTACTCAACAGGGAGACACTTATATCAGATTGCCCATGATTCGCCCAATCGTTTCTTAAAGGCCATCAAGGTCGATACCCTTTCTCGCCACAATGTTCCACAAAATGCCATCATCGCCTCAGCAATTTTGATTGCTCTGGCTGCCTTTATCAATGTGTTGCCAGGTGTTTCAGATGCCTTTGCTTTGATTACAGCATCTTCATCAGGTGTTTACATCGCGATTTATATCTTGATTATGGTGGCCCATCTCAAATACCGCAAGTCACAAGACTTCATGGCTGATGGCTACCTTATGCCTCAGTATCGCTTGCTTAATCCCCTAACCATTCTCTTTTTTGTCTTTGTTTTCGTGACTCTCTTTTTGCAAGAGTCTACCTTCATGGGGGCAGTTGGTTCTGCTATCTGGATCTTTGTTTTTGGGATTTATAGTCAGTGGAAATTTAGAAAATAAATCATGAACTCATCAACTCTGTTTGGTGAGTTTTTGCTAGTTTGACAGTTTATTGAAATATGACTATAATCAAGTTGTAGCAGTTTATTAGGAGGTTTGAATGCACGTTAGATTGGAAAATAAGGAATCGCTTAAAGCGCAAGAAATAGGGGATTTGATTCGTGCTTATAATCGTTCCAAAAGAGAAGAGGTTGAGAGCGAGCCACTGAATCTTTATCTCGAAGACGAAAAGGGCAATCTCATGGCGGGCTTAGTAGCTGAGACTTTCGGAAATTGGCTGGAAATCGAATATTTGTTTGTGAAAGAGGAATTACGGGGACAAGGAATCGGTTCGAAACTATTGCAGCGAGCTGAAAGTGAAGCTAAGAAACGAAACTGTCGTTTTGCTTTTGTCAATACTTACCAGTTTCAAGCGCCAGATTTTTATATAAGCCATGGCTACAAGGAAGTCTTTACCTTGCAAGACTATCCCTACACAGGGCAAAGATTTTATTACCAAAAGGATTTGTGACCTAGACTTCTTTCTTTTGGAGAGGAACTTAGCTAAGTATCAAAAAAGAACGAATACTCTTTATCATGTAAGATGATAGAGAGTTTTTTGTTAATAAAATATTACAAAATGACATTTATATATTGCATTAAGTTAGATATATGGTATAATGTTTTTAAAAGAGGCGCAACTTTTTAAAATTTTGAAGGAGGACGCTAGTGGCTAAAAATTTAAAATTAAAATTAGCTCGGGTAGAGCGTGATTTAACACAAGGGGATTTGGCAGAAGCTGTGGGTGTTACTAGGCAGACTATAGGCTTGATAGAAGCAGGGAAATATAATCCTAGTCTCTCCCTCTGTCAGTCCATTTGCAGATGCTTAGGAAAAACATTAGATCAATTATTTTGGGAGGAAGAAGATGAAAAATAGATTTTTTTATTATCAATTATTAGACGAAAGAGAAGAACAACTGATTAACAAAGCTGGGACAGAGTCTTTTCATGTGTTTACCGGGCTCATTCTGCTAAGTTATTTGGTGGCAATATTAGCACCTGCTCTTTTTAATCCTGATATTCTTCTGGTTACCCTTTTATTAGGAATTTTATTCTTTTTCAATCGTGCACGACAACTTGGAGTGACCTACTATAGTCGTTTTCATTTTACAATTATAGGGTGTTTGCTGGTAACTCTCGCTATTACGTCTCTCTTGATGTTGCAGAATTATCAATTCAACATAGAAATTTATCAGCACAACCCTTTGAACGTTAAATACTTGTCTGCTTGGGCCATTACTTATCTGATTTACCTTCCTTGGGTTTTTATCGCCAATCTCGGCCTTAAAAATTATGGCGAATGGGCTCAAAAAAAGTTTGAGCAAGATATGGATGAACTGGAGAGTGGGAATTAGCTTGTTAAGTTTTTATCAATCTTGAAAAAATGTGTTATAATAGTACTAATTTATCGGATGGTGTGAAAGTGGCAGAATACGTTCATGCCTTTGTAAAGTAGGAAGAAGGAAAACAGATGTATCCAGATGATAGTTTGACATTGCACACGGACTTGTACCAGATTAACATGATGCAAGTTTACTTTGACCAAGGAATTCACAATAAGAAGGCGGTCTTTGAAGTTTATTTCCGTCAGCAACCGTTTAATAACGGTTATGCAGTTTTTGCTGGTTTGGAAAGAATTGTACATTATCTTGAAGACTTACGCTTTTCAGATAGCGATATTGCCTACTTGGAGACGCTTGGGTATCATGGAGAATTCTTGGATTACCTACGAAATCTCAAGTTAGAACTAACGGTTCGTTCTGCTCAGGAAGGGGACTTGGTTTTTGCTAATGAGCCGGTTGTGCAGGTTGAAGGACCTCTAGCCCAATGTCAATTGGTCGAAACGGCTCTCTTAAACATCGTTAACTTTCAAACCTTGATAGCGACAAAGGCAGCACGTATTCGTTCAGTCATTGAAGATGAGCCTTTGATGGAATTCGGGACACGTCGTGCGCAAGAAATGGATGCAGCTATCTGGGGAACACGCGCAGCTGTGATTGGTGGAGCCAACGGGACTAGCAATGTGCGAGCAGGGAAGCTCTTTGGCATTCCTGTCTTGGGTACTCATGCCCATGCCTTGGTACAGGTTTATGGAAACGACTATGAGGCCTTTAAGGCCTATGCTTCAACCCATCGTGACTGTGTCTTTTTAGTAGATACATATGATACGCTTCGCATCGGTGTGCCAGCTGCCATTCAGGTTGCTCGTGAACTGGGAGACAAGATTAATTTTAAAGGCGTTCGTATTGACTCGGGGGATATAGCCTACATTTCCAAGAAAGTCCGTCAGCAACTGGACGAGGCAGGTTTTACAGAGGCTAAGATCTATGCTTCTAATGACCTTGATGAAAATACTATCCTCAACCTCAAGATGCAACACGCCAAGATTGATGTCTGGGGTGTGGGAACCAAGCTGATTACAGCCTATGACCAGCCAGCTCTTGGAGCGGTTTATAAGATTGTAGCTATCGAAGATGAGAATGGTCAGATGTGCAATACCATCAAGCTTTCAAGCAATGCTGAAAAAGTATCGACCCCAGGTAAGAAGCAAGTATGGCGCATTACTAGTCGTGAAAAAGGCAAGTCAGAAGGTGACTACATCACCTATGACGGTGTGGATGTTGCCAGCATGACAGAAATCAAAATGTTCCATCCAACTTATACCTATATCAAGAAGACCGTTCGAAATTTTGATGCTGTTCCTCTCTTGGTGGACATCTTCAAAGCAGGAACATTAGTTTACGATTTGCCTAGTTTGACTGAGATTCAGGCCTATGCTCGTAAGGAATTCGACAAGCTATGGGATGAATACAAGCGCGTGCTTAATCCGCAACACTATCCAGTGGACTTGGCGCGTGATATTTGGCAAGATAAGATGGACTTGATTGATAAGATGTGCAAGGAAGCCCTTGGTGAAGGAGAAGAAGAATGAGTTTGCAAGAGACCATTATCCAGCAACTGGGTGTCAAGCCAGTGATTGATGCCCAGGAAGAAATTCGTCGTTCGATTGACTTCTTAAAAAGATACTTGAAAAAACATCCCTTCCTTAAAACCTTTGTACTAGGGATTTCTGGGGGTCAGGATTCAACCTTGGCAGGGCGTTTGGCGCAATTAGCTATGGAAGAAATGCGAGCTGAGACAGGAGATGACAGCTACCAATTTTTCGCTGTCCGCCTGCCATATGGCGTGCAAGCTGATGAAGCAGATGCTCAAAAAGCCCTTGCTTTCATCCAGCCAGATGTCAGCTTGGTTGTGAATATCAAGGAATCAGCTGATGCCATGACAGCTGCAGTCGAAGCGACAGGAAGTCCTGTTTCAGACTTCAACAAGGGAAATATCAAGGCGCGTAGCCGTATGATTGCCCAATATGCCCTTGCGGGTGCCCATAGCGGAGCGGTCATTGGAACAGACCATGCTGCGGAAAATATCACAGGCTTTTTTACCAAGTTTGGTGACGGTGGTGCGGATATTCTTCCTCTTTATCGCCTCAATAAACGCCAAGGAAAACAACTCTTGAAGGAACTTGGTGCAGACCCAGTCCTTTATGAAAAAATCCCAACAGCAGACCTAGAAGAAGACAAACCTGGACTTGCTGACGAAATAGCCCTCGGAGTCACTTACAATGAAATTGATGACTACCTCGAAGGTAAAACCATCAGTCCAGAAGCCCAAGCGACTATTGAAAACTGGTGGCATAAAGGCCAACACAAACGCCACCTACCAATTACCGTCTTTGATGACTTTTGGGAGTGAGACAGAAATCGGTAACTCGAAGAGTTCGATTTCGTTGTCTCACCCCCGCAACGATGACTAGGTTTGAAAAAGCTTTGTAAAGCGCATTTCAAACCAGACAGCGACTGCGTCAAGTAACTAGATGAAAAACTTGTTTTCTAGCTGTTACTAAGTATAGTCTTTTTACCCTGAGCCTGGAAATGAGAAAGCGAAGAAGGTCCGGGGGACCTTTTTAGCTTGAGCCTTAAGCTTAGAAAGCGAGGTAACATTATGAAAGCAATCGGTACGCAAATGTTACAGACAGACCGATTAATCTTGAGAAGATTTGTGGAGAGTGATGCGGAAGCCATGTTTCAAAATTGGGCTTCGTCTGCTGAGAATCTGACCTATGTCACCTGGGATCCTCATCCTGATGTTGAGGTGACTCGGAATTCGATTCGAAATTGGGTTGCATCCTATACTAATCCCAACTATTACAAATGGGCCATTTGTCTCAAAGAAAACCCTGAGCATGTGATAGGAGATATCAGCATCGTTGAGATGAATGAGACTGATTCAAGTTGTGAAATTGGGTATGTTTTAGGAAAAAACTTTTGGGGCCGTGGTATGATGACGGAGGCCTTGAAAGCTGTGTTAGACTTTTGTTTTACTCAAGCAGGTTTTCAAAAGGCAAGAGCTCGATATGCTAGTGTCAACCCAGCTTCAGGCCGTGTGATGGAAAAAGCGGGAATGTCTTATCTAAAAACCATTGCCAATGGTGTGGAGAGAAAAGACTACGTTGCGGACCTTATTTATTACCAGATAAGCAGGGAAGATAGGTGATTTTCTTTTCTGTTTCTATCAAAGTCAGACCTTGTCTGGCTTTTTTTGTGCCAGATTTCTAAATAAACTGATTAAATTCCTATTTTTCCCTATCATTGTCCCTGTTTTTTCTGGAGTTTTGGGGATATAATAGACCTATCAAATCAAAGAATGGAGGAAGGCAATGGACAATGCAATCTTTTTTATCAGTGTTTTTCTTGCTGGAATTCTTTCCTTCTTTTCTCCTTGTATTTTACCCTTGTTGCCAGTCTATGCAGGGGTTTTACTTGATGACAAAGATGGTGCTCAGGCTTCCAGCGGAAAATTTTCAATCTCAGTTGTTAGTCTATTGCGAACTATGGCTTTTATAGCGGGGATTTCCTTCGTTTTTATCTTACTGGGCTATGGAGCTGGTTTTTTAGGCAATTTGCTGTATGCTTCTTGGTTTCAGTATGTGACGGGTGCGGTTATCATTCTCTTGGGCTTGCACCAGATGGAAGTCTTACATTTGCAGGGACTCTACAAGGAAAGAAGGCTACAATTAAAGAGACAAGGGCAAAAGGGTAACGGCTATAGTCAGGCATTTTTACTGGGGTTAACCTTTAGTTTTGCTTGGACGCCGTGTGTAGGGCCGGTTCTGGGGTCTGTTTTGGCCTTGGCGGCTTCAGGTGGTTCAGGAGCTTTGCAGGGTGCTGGTCTCATGTTGGTTTACACGCTGGGTTTGGCGCTACCATTTTTAGTTCTAGCTCTTGCCTCCAGCTATGTTTTGAAACATTTCCGAAAACTCCATCCTTACCTCGGAACCCTCAAAAAAGTCGGTGGTTTCCTCATTATCGTGATGGGAATGTTGGTGCTTTTGGGGAATGCTTCTATTTTGACAAGATTATTTGAATAGAGAGGAAAAAGAAATGAAAAAATGGCAAACATGTCTCCTTGGAGTAGGCTCAATTTGTTTCTTGGCAGCCTGTTCGGCTAAAAACATGTTAGATGAATCTACTATGAAGGAGCAATCCAAAACAGAACAAGTTAGTTCACAAACTGCGACTAAAGGTCAGGAAGTCGCCGATTTTGAACTAACAGGTGTAGATGGTAAGACTTATCGTTTGTCTAATTACAAAGGCAAGAAAGTCTATCTCAAATTCTGGGCTTCTTGGTGTTCCATCTGTCTGGCTAGCCTTCCAGATACGGACGAAATCGCTAAAGAAGCTGGTGATGACTATGTGGTCTTGACAGTGGTATCTCCTGGGCACAAGGGAGAACAAGCGGAAGCTGAATTTAAGAACTGGTACAAGGGCTTAGATTATAAAAATTTTCCAGTTTTAATTGATCCATCAGGTAAACTCTTGGAAAGTTATGGTGTCCGTTCTTATCCGACTCAAGCCTTTATAGACAAGGAAGGCAAGCTGGTCAAAACGCAACCAGGTTTTATGGATAAGGATATGATTTTAAAAGAATTGAAAGAAATGGGGTAGAGAAAGGCTATGAATGATAAAGTAAAACTTTTTGTCTTGGCAGGGGTCATTCTTCTAGCCATAACCGGTTTCTATTTTCTATTGATGCGAAATACAGGGCAGACAGATAGCTCGCAAATTGAGAAAGCATCCGTTAGCCAAGGAGGAAAAACAGTGAAAAAAACAGAAGTGAGTAAAGACGCAGACTTGCACGAAATTTATCTAGCTGGAGGATGTTTCTGGGGAGTGGAGGAATACTTCTCACGCGTGCCTGGAGTGACCGATGCCGTTTCAGGCTATGCAAACGGTAGAGGGGAAACAACCAAGTACGAATTGATTAATCAAACAGGCCATGCAGAGACTGTCCATGTCACCTACGACGCTAATCAAATTTCCCTCAAGGAAATCCTGCTTCATTACTTCCGCATTATCAATCCAACCAGCAAAAATAAACAAGGAAATGATGTGGGGACCCAGTATCGTACCGGTGTTTATTACACAGATGACAAGGATTTGGAAGTAATCAACCAAGTCTTTGATGAGGTGGCTAAGAAATACGACCAACCTCTGGCAGTTGAAAAGGAAAACTTGAAGAATTTTGTGGTGGCTGAGGACTATCACCAAGACTACCTCAAGAAAAATCCAAATGGCTACTGTCATATCAATGTCAATCAGGCTGCCTATCCCGTCATCGATGCCAGCAAATATCCTAAACCAAGTGATGAGGAATTGAAGAAGACCTTGTCACCTGAGGAGTATGCAGTTACCCAGAAAAATCAAACAGAACGAGCTTTTTCAAACCGCTATTGGGATAAATTTGAATCCGGTATCTATGTGGATGTGGCAACTGGTGAACCCCTCTTTTCATCAAAAGACAAGTTTGAGTCTGGTTGTGGCTGGCCTAGTTTCACCCAACCAATTAGTCCAGATGTTGTCACTTACAAGGAAGATAAGTCTTACAATATGACGCGCATGGAAGTGAGAAGCCGAGTTGGAGATTCTCACCTTGGCCATGTCTTTACAGATGGGCCTCAGGACAAGGGTGGCTTGCGCTACTGTATCAATAGTCTCTCTATCCGCTTTATTCCCAAAGATCAAATGGAAGAAAAAGGCTACGCTTATTTACTAGATTATGTCGATTAAGAGGGCTTTCCTAAGCAGTTAGAGGAGAATTTTGCTATACTGATACTAGTAAGTGGTAAAGGAGCGGAGCATGACCTACACAATCTTAATCGTAGAAGATGAGTATCTGGTAAGACAAGGTTTGAGCAAGCTGGTCAATGTAGCAGCCTACGATATGGAAATCATCGGTCAGGCTGAAAATGGAAGACAGGCTTGGGATTTGATTCAAAAGCAGGTGCCAGATATCATTTTAACCGATATCAACATGCCTCAGCTAAATGGCATCCAGTTGGCCAGTCTGGTCCGAGAAACCTATCCTCAGGTTCACCTAGTTTTTTTGACAGGTTACGATGATTTTGATTATGCCTTGTCTGCCGTCAAACTCGGTGTAGATGACTACCTGCTCAAGCCCTTTTCGCGTCAGGATATTGAGGAAATGTTGGGGAAAATCAAGCAAAAACTAGACAAGGAAGAAAAAGAAGAGCAGTTACAAGATTTATTAACCGATAAGTTTGAGGGAAATATTGCTCAGAAAATCCAGTCCCATCTAGCTGACAGTCAGTTTAGTTTGAAGTCTTTGGCCAGTGACCTAGGTTTTAGTCCGACTTATCTGAGTTCCTTAATTAAGAAAGAGTTGGGCTTGCCTTTTCAGGATTATCTGGTGAGAGAGCGTGTCAAACAGGCCAAGCTCTTGCTTCTGACCACAGATTTAAAGATTTATGAGATAGCCGAAAAGGTTGGTTTTGAAGATATGAACTACTTTACCCAACGTTTTAAACAGATTGCAGGTGTGACACCTCGTCAGTTTAAGAAAGGGGAAGGCCGATGAAGCGTTCTTCTCTTTTAGTCAGAATGGTTATTTCCATCTTTCTGGTCTTTCTCATTCTCCTAGCTGTGGTTGGGACTTTCTATTATCAATCTAGTTCATCAGCCATTGAGTCCACTATTGAGGGCAATAGCCAAACGACCATTAGCCAAACTAGCCACTTTATTCAGTCTTATATCAAAAAATTAGAAACCACCTCGACCAGTTTGACCCAGCAGGCAGATGTCCTAGCCTATGCTGAGAATCCCAGTCAAGACAAGGTAAAGAAAATCCGAGATCTGTTTTCGACCATCTTAAAGGCAGACCAGGACTTGAAAACGGTGGTACTGGTCACCAAATCCGGTCAGGTTATTTCTACAGATGATAGTGTGCAGATGAAAACCTCCTCTGATATGATGGCTGAGGATTGGTATCAAAAGGCCATTCATCAGGGAGCTAAGCCAGTTTTGACCCCGGCTCGTAAATTAGATAGTCAGTGGGTCATTTCTGTTACTCAGGAACTTGTTGATACAAAGGGAGCCAATCTTGGCGTACTTCGTTTGGATATTTCCTATGAAACTCTGGAAGCCTATCTCAACCAACTCCAGTTGGGCCAGCAGGGCTTTGCCTTTATCATCAATGAAAACCATGAATTTGTCTACCATCCTAAACGTACTGTCTATAGCTCAGCAAGTGAAATGGAGGCCATGAAACCCTACATTGAGACGGGGCAGGGCTATACGCTGGACCATCAATCCTACGTTAGTCAGGAACAGATTGTAGGAACTGATTGGACGGTTATAGGCGTGTCTTCGTTGGAGAAGTTAGACCAGGTTCGGAGTCAACTCATGTGGACCTTGCTTGCTGCTAGTGCCTTATCTCTTCTTGTCTGTCTCTGCTTGGTGTGGTTCAGTCTCAAACGCTGGATTGCTCCTTTGAAGGACCTAAGAGAAACCATGCTGGAAATTGCTTCTGGTACACAAAATCTTCGTGCTAAGGAGGCTGGCGCCTATGAACTGAGAGAAGTGACTCGCCAGTTCAATGCCATGTTGAATCAGATTGATCAGTTGATGGCAGATGTGCGCAGGCAGGAAGAAGCAACCCGGCAGTATGAACTTCAAGCACTGTCGAGCCAGATTAACCCCCATTTCCTCTATAATACTTTGGACACTATCATCTGGATGGCTGAATTTCAGGATAGTCAGCGAGTGGTTCAGGTGACCAAGTCCTTGGCAACCTATTTCCGCTTGGCGCTCAATCAAGGAAAGGATTTGATTTCTCTTTCTGATGAAATCAATCATGTCCGCCAGTACCTCTTTATCCAGAAACAACGCTATGGTGATAAGCTGGAGTATGAGATTGATGAAGATCCTGCTTTTGGTAACCTAGTCTTACCCAAGTTGGTGTTGCAACCTCTTGTAGAAAATGCTCTTTACCATGGTATTAAGGAGAAGGAAGGTCAGGGCCATATTAAAGTTTCTGTTCAGAAAAAGAATACAGGGCTTGTCATCCGCATTGAGGATGATGGTGTTGGCTTCCAGAATCCTGGTGATAGCAGTCAAAGTCAGCTCAAACGTGGGGGAGTTGGCCTTCAAAATGTCAACCAACGACTCAAACTTCATTTTGGAGACAATTACCAGATGAAGATCAATTCTGCACCCGAAAAAGGGACGACAGTAGAAATATACATTAATAAAATAGCAATTAGCTAACTCCCACTCTATTCTGGGAGTTTTGCTTTTAAAATTCAGAATGATTAGTTGGCCTTGATAAAATCAGTAAAAAACGATATGATAGATAATGACAAAAGAGGTATCAAGTATGAAGGAAAAAGACATTCAAAGAGAAACAAGCCAGATTGTAGAAGATGTGTTGGAAAAGGCCAATTTGAAGCAAGGATCTATCTTTGTTTTGGGCCTTTCTTCTAGTGAAGTGATAGGTGGTCAGATTGGTAAGGAATCCAGTCAAGAAATTGGAGAAATCATTGTGAAGACCATCCTAGATATCCTAGAGGAAAAAGGAATTCATCTAGCTGTTCAAGGTTGTGAACATGTCAATCGAGCCCTCGTCGTTGAACGTCAGCTGGCAGAGCAGTTTGGTCTGGAAATCGTCAGCGTCCTTCCGACTCTTCATGCAGGAGGTTCGGGTCAGTTGGCAGCCTTCAAGTTTATGCAGGATCCAGTTGAGGTCGAATTTATCAAGGCCCATGCTGGGTTGGATATCGGAGATACTGCGATTGGCATGCATGTTAAGCATGTTCAGGTTCCGATTCGCCCTCTTTTGAGAGAAATTGGGCATGCCCATGTAACGGCTCTTGCAAGTCGTCCCAAACTAATCGGAGGTGCGCGTGCGCAGTATCCACAAGATTCTATCAGAAAGTCGTGAAATTATTCTGTAGTAAAAGAAGAAAAGTAAAAGACAGAGGAAGTAATGGTATTTATACCATTACTTCCTCTGTTCTCTTTTGTTGAATTTTGTGTAAAGTGCTCCAATAAGACCAGTTTTTACAAGAAGAAGGGGTGCTATCTGATGGAGAATTGCCAAAAGTAGAAAAAAGCAACGTAGAGATTTTTTTCGTTATAGAAATCAGTAAATAAAGCTGGATTTAGCTGTTCTAGGTCGGCTTTTTTGTGCTATACTTAAGATATGCATAGAAAAACAGTGATTGATTTTAGGGCTTTGGGGGAGAGATACACTTTTACCCAGCCAATCAAAGAGTTAAAAACGAGAGACTTATCAGAAGTAGCGGACTTGCTGGCACAAGTGGAAAGCTACCAAGAGCAGGGCTACTATGTGGTGGGCTACGTCAGTTACGAGGCTGCACCTGCATTTGAGGAGAAATTAGCAGTTCATAAAGCTCCTTTACTGGGAGAGTATCTGCTATATTTTACAGTTCATGATAGGGTAGAAACATCGCCTATTCCTCTGACTTATGAGGAAGTAGATTTGCCTTCAAAGTGGCAGGAAGAAACATCTGCAGAAAACTATGAAAAGGCTATTACCCAGATTCACCATCATTTGCGTCAAGGGGACACCTACCAGGTCAACTACACCGTCCAACTCAAGCAAGACTTAAACGCCAATCCTTTTGCCATCTACAATCGTATGGTGGTCGAGCAGGAGGCGGGCTACAATGCTTATGTAGAACATGACGAGATGGCAGTGATTTCCATGAGCCCAGAGCTCTTTTTTGAGCAAAATGACCGGGAATTAACGACTCGTCCAATGAAGGGAACAACCCAGCGGGGAGTGACTGATCAAGAAGACCTTGCCCAAGCTAGCTGGCTAGAACAGGATCCTAAAAATCGCTCTGAAAATATGATGATTGTGGACCTCTTGCGCAACGATATGAACCGTATTTCTGAGGTGGGGAGTGAGCACGTGGAGCGTCTGTGTCAGGTGGAGCAGTATTCGACCGTTTGGCAGATGACTTCTACCATCAAGAGTCAGTTGCGACCGGATGTGGACCTAGTTGAAATCTTCCGTTCGCTCTTTCCATGTGGTTCCATAACGGGAGCACCGAAAATTGCGACCATGGAAATCATCAAGGACTTGGAGCCCCAACCACGCGGAGTCTACTGCGGAACGATTGGTCTCTTGCTTCCAAATGGACGACGGATTTTCAATGTCGCCATTCGGACTATTCAACTGCATCAAGGGAAAGCCATTTATGGAGTTGGCGGAGGGATTACTTGGGATAGTACTTGGGAATCTGAATACCGAGAGGTTCATCAAAAGGCGGCTGTTCTCTATCGTAAACAAGCACGTTTCCAGTTGATTACAACTGGGAAAATCAGCAAAAAACAACTGCTGTTTGAAGATCAACATCTGGAAAGACTGACAAAGGCGAGCCGTTATTTTGCCTATCTTTTTGATCCGGAAGACCTGAGACAAAAGATAGAGAAAGAGTGTCAGACCAGCGATTCCCACCAGGACTACCTTTTGCGAATCATCCTCAGTAAATCTGGAGAGATAGAACTCAGTCGCCAAATCTTAACACCCCTCAGTCCAAGCTTCTGCAAAGCTAAACTCTTCCTGCAAGAAGCAGATTTGAATCAATCCTTTACCTACTTTAAAACCACTCATAGACCGCATTTAAATCTAGATAAACAAGAAATCATTTACCATAATGCAGCAGGAGAGCTATTGGAAACGTCTATCGGGAATCTAGTTCTGAAAATCGCTGGAAAACTATACACACCACCTACCAGTCAAGGAATTTTGCCAGGAATCTACCGTCAACATTTGCTAGAAAGAGGACGAGTAGAAGAAAAAGTCTTGACTTTGGCAGACTTGGACCAAGCAGAAGCTGTCTATGGCTGTAACGCGGTCAGAGGCTTGTATGAGTTGGAAGTGATATAATTATAAATTTTTTAATTAATTTTTAGATTTATTTGTTAATATTTAATATTTGATTTGAAAGCAAAATTAAAAATATGGTATACTAATAAGTATAAATCAATAAAAATAATGGAGATTTTTATGAAAAAATCAAAAAAAATTTTAGTAACCAGCTTAGCAACTGCAACACTGGGACTTATTGCATTATCAGATACAACTGGAGACTTTCCTTTTTCGGCTCAGCATGTTTCTGCTCAAGAAAAGGATGCATCTAAAAATGGTAAGGTTGTAAAAGAGAATACAACTTCGGCGTCAAATCAAGCTGAGAAATCAAAAACACCAGCGCAAAATCCTGCTGAGAAACCAAAAACACCAGCGCAAAATTCTGCTGAGAAACCGAAAACACCAGCACAAAAACCTGCTGAGAAACCAAAAACACCAGCACAAAAACCTGCTGAGAAACCGAAAACACCAGCTCAAAAACCTGCTGAGAAACCTAAAAATACAAGTCCTAAAGAGGATAAGTCCAAATCTACAGCTCAGTCTGGTTGGGTAGGCTCATCGTACTATGAAAATGGTACTAAAGTTACTAATAAGTGGATTTTTGATAAAAAAGCTAATTCTTATTTCTATCTAAATGCTTCGGGAAACTATGTCCAAAATGCTTGGGTAGGCAATTACTATCTTAAATCAGATGGTAAAATGGCTAAGAGTGAATGGATTTATGATAAAAACTATGGTTCATATTATTATCTAACCGCAGAAGGTAGCTACGCTCGAAACGCATGGGTAGGTAATTACTATCTTAAATCAGACGGGAAAAGAGCTAAAAATGAATGGTTTTATGACAATAACTATGGGTCATACTATTATTTAACAGGAGAAGGTAGCTACGCTCGCAACACATGGGTAGGCAATTACTATCTTAAATCAGATGGTAAGATGGCTAAAGCTGAGTGGATTTATGACAAAAACTATGGATCCTATTATTATCTAACAGCAGAAGGAAGCTACGCTCGCAACAAATGGGTAGGTAATTACTATCTAAAATCAGATGGTAAGATGGCCAAAAATGAATGGGTAGATGGTGGTCGTTATTATGTTGATTCTGATGGAAAGATGGTTAAAAGTGATTGGATTTATGATAAAAACTATGATTCCTATTATTATCTAACAGCAGAAGGCAGCTACGCTCGCAACAAATGGATAGGAAATTACTATCTTAAATCAGACGGTAAGATGGCCAAGAATGAATGGGTAGATGGTGGCCGTTATTATGTTGAATCAGATGGTAAAATGGCTAGGGACAAATGGGTAGATGGTGGCCGTTACTATGTAGGATACGATGGTGTCTGGCAACCAAAACCAGCAGGTGGGAACCAGTACAATGCTGCTTTAATTGAAGCGAAAAGCTATAATTCGTCTTCACATATGTCAAAAAAAGATCTCTATGACCAATTAACGTCACAAGTTACACATGGTTTTTCAAGTTCAGTAGCGCAGTATGCCATCGATCACTTGAATGCAGATTACAAATCAAATGCCTTAATTCAAGCAAGAGAATACCGAAAATACAGCAATTTATCAAAAACAGAAATTTATAACAGGCTAACTTCTCCTAGGATTGGAAAATTTACAAAAGAAGAAGCAAACTATGCCATTCAAAAACTAGATTTAACACCTGAAGGAAGCTCTGCTCGCAATAAATGGGTAGGATACTATTATTATAAATCAGATGGTAAGGTGGCCAAGAATGAATGGGTAGATGGTGGCCGTTATTATGTTGAATCAGACGGTAAAATGGCTAAGGACAAATGGGTAGATGGTGGCCGTTACTATGTAGGATACGATGGTGTCTGGCAACCAAAACCAGCAGGTGGGGACCAGTACAATGCTGCTTTAATTGAAGCGAAAAGCTATAATTCGTCTTCACATATGTCAAAAAAAGATCTCTATGACCAATTAACGTCACGAGTTACGCATGGTTTTTCAAGTTCAGCAGCGCAGTATGCCATCGATCACTTGAATGCAGATTACAAATCAAATGCCTTAATTCAAGCAAGAGAATACCGAAAATACAGCAATTTATCAAAAATAGAAATTTATAACAGGCTAACTTCTCCTAGGATTGGAAAATTTACAAAAGAAGAAGCAAACTATGCCATTCAAAAACTAGGGGATAAATAGTTATTGATTGTTATATGTAATTTTGCTACGCAAACCTTTGCACAAAACAGACGATTCTGTTATACTATATCTGTAAGCATTTTCAATTAAAAAGGAGAAGACGATGAGTCAAAAGATTATTGGGATTGACCTTGGTGGAACATCTATCAAGTTTGCGATTTTAACTCAAGAAGGAGAAATCCAAGAAAAATGGTCTATCAAGACCAACATTTTGGACGAAGGAAGCCACATTGTAGATGATATGATTGAGTCTATTCAGCATCGTTTGGACTTGCTTGGATTGTCAGCTACGGATTTCCGAGGGATTGGGATGGGATCACCTGGTGTGGTTGACCGTGAAAAAGGAACTGTTATCGGTGCCTACAACCTCAACTGGAAAACCCTTCAACCAATCAAAGAAAAGATTGAAAAAGCCTTGGGGATTCCATTCTTCATTGATAATGATGCTAACGTAGCTGCTCTTGGTGAGCGCTGGATGGGTGCTGGTGACAACCAACCGGATGTTGTCTTTATGACACTTGGTACTGGTGTTGGTGGTGGTATCGTGGCAGAAGGCAAATTGCTTCACGGTGTTGCTGGTGCTGCTGGTGAGCTTGGCCACATCACTGTTGACTTTGACCAACCAATCGCATGTACCTGTGGTAAAAAAGGCTGTCTTGAGACAGTTGCTTCTGCAACAGGGATTGTCAACTTGACTCGTCGCTATGCAGATGAATACGAAGGCGATGCAGCCTTGAAACGCTTGATTGACGACGGAGAAGAAGTAACTGCTAAAACTGTCTTCGACCTTGCAAAAGAAGGGGACGACCTTGCCTTGATCGTTTACCGTAACTTCTCACGTTACTTGGGAATCGCGTGTGCCAACATCGGCTCCATCCTCAACCCATCAACGATTGTTATCGGTGGTGGGGTGTCAGCTGCGGGAGAATTCCTTCTCCAAGGCGTGCAAAAGGTTTATGATGAAAATACCTTCCCACAAGTACGCACATCAACTAAATTAGCTCTCGCAACTCTAGGAAATGACGCTGGAGTTATCGGAGCAGCATCACTTGTATTGCAATAAGATCATAAAAGGAGAAAAACACTACTTTAAAGCCAGTGATTTTCCTCCTTTCTTTTTTTATGCTATACTAGTTAGGACAATAAATGAGGTGAGAGTAAATGACAAAAGCTGATACGATTTTTAAAGAAAATATTGAACGAATCCTCAAAGATGGTGTCTTTTCTGAGCAGGCACGTCCCAAGTATAAGGATGGGACCGTAGCCAACTCCAAGTACGTAACGGGTGCCTTTGCCGAGTATGACTTGGCTAAGGGGGAATTTCCCATCACAACCTTGCGTCCCATTGCGATCAAATCTGCCATCAAGGAAGTCCTTTGGATTTACCAAGATCAGTCTAATAGCCTAGAAGTGCTCAATAACAAGTACAATGTTCACTACTGGAATGACTGGGAAGTGGGGGATACGGGAACCATCGGTGAACGCTATGGGGCGGTCGTTAAGAAACACGACATTATCAATAAGATACTTAAACAGTTGGAAGCCAATCCTTGGAACCGCCGCAATATCATCTCACTCTGGGACTACCAAGCTTTCGAGGAGACAGATGGTCTTCTTCCATGCGCCTTTCAGACCATGTTTGATGTCCGTCGGGTTGATGGGGACATCTATCTGGATGCGACCTTGACCCAGCGCTCTAATGATATGCTGGTGGCCCATCATATCAATGCCATGCAGTATGTGGCTCTTCAAATGATGATTGCCAAGCATTTTGGCTGGAAGGTTGGGAAGTTTTTCTATTTTATCAACAACCTTCATATCTATGATAATCAGTTTGAACAAGCTCAGGAATTGCTCCGCCGTGAGCCGTCAAACTGCCAACCACGCTTGGTTTTAAATGTTCCTGATGGGACCAATTTCTTTGATATCAGAGCGGAGGACTTTGAGTTAGTTGACTATGATCCAGTCAAGCCACAACTGAAGTTTGATTTGGCTATTTAAGAAAATAAAAAGAAGTTGAGATTTCTCAACTTCTTTTGTTGCTTAATGTGATACGCGGCGGCGAGCTGCTTTTTTGCGGTTTTCTTCGATGAAAGCTGCTTTTTGCTCTTCTGGCTCAATCACTTTCTTTTTAATTGCGTATACTGCACCTGCAACGGCAGCGACAGTTCCTGCGACACCTGTTACAAGACCTTTAGCGAATCCTTTAGCCATGAGTCTTCCTCCTTTATCTTCCCGATCAGTCAGGCTCCTCAAGTGGTAGCATTTTTCTGACTGACCTTTTTGTGATATAATAATAGTAACGAAAAAATGGAAATTTTTCAAGGAAAAAAGATGAAAACAAAAATAATTGTGATTGTTGGACCGACTGCTGTTGGGAAGACAGCCCTTGCTATTGAAGTGGCCAAGCGCTTTGGTGGAGAGGTGGTCAGTGGTGACAGTCAGCAAGTATACAGAGGGTTGGATATTGGGACGGCCAAGGCTAGCTCAGAGGAGCAAGCAGCTGCTCCTCATCATTTGATTGATGTCAGAGAGGTGACCGAGTCTTACTCGGCTTTTGATTTTGTTTCAGAAGCTAAGAAGGCTATTGAGGATATTCAAAGCCGTGGCAAGCTTGCTATTATCGCTGGTGGAACTGGACTTTATATCCAGAGCTTGCTGGAAGGATACCATCTAGGTGGGGAAACACCTCATGAGGAGATTGTAGCTTATCGGGCTAGTTTGGAGCCTTATTCAGATGAGGAATTAGCCCATCTTGTGGAGCAAGCAGGTCTTGAAATTCCCCAGTTTAACCGTCGTCGTGCCATGCGTGCCTTGGAAATTGTCCATTTTGGTCAGGATTTGGAAAATCAGGAAAGTCCTTATGAACCTTTGATTATCTGCTTGGATGATGAACGCAGTCAGCTTTATGAACGGATTAACCATCGTGTGGATCTGATGTTTGAGGCTGGGCTTTTGGATGAGGCCAAGTGGCTCTTTGACCATTATCCAGATGTGCAGGCAGCTAAAGGCATTGGTTACAAGGAACTCTTTCCTTATTTCCGTGGGGAGCAAACTCTTGAGGAAGCGAGCGAGAGTCTCAAGCAGGCGACTCGTCGTTTTGCCAAGCGTCAGTTGACCTGGTTCCGTAATCGCATGCAGGTCACCTTTTATCAGATTGGAGAGTCTGGTGTGCAGGAACGTATTTTTAGCCAGATAGAGGAGTTTTTAAATGATTGAAACGGAGAAAAAAGAGGAACGTGTCCTGCTTGTCGGTGTGGAATTACAGGACATGGACAATTTTGACCTCTCTATGGAAGAATTGGCCAGTCTGGCTAAGACAGCTGGGGCAGTCGTTGTAGATAGCTACAGGCAAAAACGGGAAAAGTATGACTCCAAGACCTTTGTCGGCTCTGGTAAGTTGGAAGAGATTGCGCGGATGGTTGATGCAGAAGAAATTACCACAGTCATTGTCAATAACCGCTTAACTCCACGGCAAAATGTCAATCTAGAAGAAGTTCTGGGTGTCAAGGTGATTGACCGTATGCAGTTGATTTTGGATATCTTTGCCATGCGGGCTCGTAGCCACGAAGGGAAACTTCAAGTGCATTTGGCCCAGCTCAAATATCTATTGCCTCGCTTGGTTGGTCAGGGGATTATGCTCAGCCGCCAGGCAGGTGGAATTGGTTCCCGTGGTCCAGGGGAAAGCCAGCTGGAACTGAATCGTCGTAGTGTTCGAAACCAAATTACGGATATCGAAAGACAGCTCAAGGTGGTTGAGAAAAATCGAGCGACAGTCAGAGAAAAACGTCTGGAGTCAAGTACCTTTAAAATCGGTTTGATTGGTTACACCAATGCTGGGAAATCAACCATCATGAACACCTTGACCAGTAAGACCCAGTATGAAGCAGACGAGCTATTTGCGACTCTGGATGCGACAACGAAGAGTATCCATCTTGGGGGCAATCTTCAGGTTACCTTGACTGATACGGTTGGCTTTATCCAAGATTTGCCGACAGAATTGGTGTCCAGTTTCAAATCAACCTTGGAAGAAAGCAAGCATGTGGATCTTCTGATTCATGTCATCGATGCAAGCAATCCTTATCACGAGGAGCATGAGAAAACAGTCCTGTCCATCATGAAAGACTTGGACATGGAGGATATTCCTCGCTTGACTCTTTATAACAAAGCGGATTTGGTGGAGGATTTCACGCCTACTCAAACACCTTATGCCCTCATTTCTGCCAAGTCTGAGGATAGTCGTGAGAACTTGCAAGCATTGTTTTTAGAGAAAATCAAGGATATTTTCGAACCCTTTACCCTGCGCGTGCCTTTTTCAAAATCCTACAAGATTCATGATTTGGAAAGTGTGGCGATTCTTGAAAATCGTGACTACCAAGATGATGGAGAAGTGATTACAGGCTATATTTCCGAGAAAAATAAATGGAGGTTAGAGGAATTTTATGACTGATATTAAAACGTTGGCTCTAAAGTATGGAGGTTATACAAGTCTGGACAAGGTCTATCTAGATCAACTTCTAGCTGGCAAAACAGAGCAAGAGCAGTTGGCTCTCATCACACCTCCCCCCAGCGTAGTGAATGCTTACTTTGCTGAACTCTACCAGAAAAAGAGTCCTGAAGCTGCGACAGATTACTTTGCAGAACTCAGTCAGGAACTGAATCTCTACAATGCTGAGCCAAGTTTCACCTTTGAAAATAAGCCTTTTATTCGTCTGAACCTGTCGGGTAAATCTTTTGGATTTTGCTATGAGAGTGAGGGACTGGGGCGGATTTTCTCAGAAGCTGAGGAAGTAATCACAGCTGACTTGCTCTTTGAAATTGCGCAAATTTTCCCTCATCAACTCGTCTTTGAAGAGTCTGGAAAGATTTACATGAAGGATGCCGGAGACGAAGAAGTTGTTAGCGTAAAAAGTCTCACAGCTTTGACTGATTTGGAAAGTTTAGCAGATGGTCGCAAGCGTCTCAAAGGCTACAGTCAAGAGGATTTACTGCAAGAAGCTGTTGCTTTTTCTGGCAAGCGCTATTTCCGATCGGAAAATCGCACAGCCATGTTATATATTGATTAATTAGAAAGTATCGAATGGATATTCAATTTTTAGGAACGGGGGCTGGTCAGCCCTCCAAAGCCCGCAACGTTTCAAGTCTCGCATTGAAACTCTTGGACGAGATTAACGAAGTCTGGCTCTTTGACTGTGGAGAAGGAACGCAAAATCGCATTCTGGAAACCACAATCCGACCACGTAAGGTCAGCAAAATCTTTATTACTCACCTGCATGGAGATCACATTTTTGGCTTGCCAGGATTTCTTTCTAGCCGTGCCTTTCAGGCCAATGAAGAGCAGACAGATTTGGACATTTATGGACCACAAGGGATCAAGTCATTTGTCTTAACCAGTCTACGTGTGTCAGGTTCTCGTCTGCCTTACCGCATGCATTTTCATGAGTTTGACCAAGATTCTCTAGGAAAAATCCTTGAGACCGATAAATTCACTGTGTATGCAGAGGAGCTGGACCACACTATTTTCTGTGTTGGCTATCGTGTCATGCAAAAGGACTTAGAAGGTACCTTGGATGCTGAAAAACTCAAAGCTGCGGGTGTGCCATTTGGACCGCTCTTTGGAAAAATCAAAAACGGTCAGGACGTTGTTCTAGAAGACGGAACTGAAATCAAAGCTGCTGACTATATCTCAGCGCCACGTCCAGGTAAGATTATCACCATTCTGGGTGATACCCGAAAAACCAATGCCAGTGTGCGTCTAGCTGTCAATGCCGATGTCTTGGTTCACGAGTCGACTTATGGCAAAGGAGATGAAAAAATTGCCCGCAACCACGGTCACTCAACCAATATGCAGGCAGCACAAGTAGCAGCAGAAGCCGGTGCTAAACGCCTCTTGCTCAATCATATCAGCGCCCGCTTCCTTTCAAAAGATATCAGCCAGCTCAAGAAAGATGCGGCCACTGTTTTTGAAAATGTCCATGTGGTTAAAGACTTGGAAGAGGTGGAAATTTAGAAGATTGAGAAAGGATAAGTATGCGTACTATTCTGATTACCGGAGCAAGCGGTGGCTTAGCCCAAGAAATGGTCAAACTCTTACCAAATGACCAACTCATCTTACTAGGTAGAAATAAGGAAAAATTAGCCCAACTCTACGGAAATCATCCTCATGTGGAATGGATTGAAATCGACATTACTGATGACTCAGCCTTAGAAGCTCTGGTAGCTGACCTCTATCTCCGTTATGGCAAGATTGATGTCTTGATTAACAATGCTGGATATGGAATTTTTGAAGATTTCGACCAGATTTCTGATCAAGATATTCACCAGATGTTTGAGGTTAATACCTTTGCCCTGATGAATCTGTCTCGTCGTCTTGGAACTCGTATGAAGGAGAGGGGAAAAGGGCATATCATCAATATCGTCAGTATGGCAGGTTTGATAGCGACTAGTAGGTCCAGTCTTTACTCAGCGACCAAGTTTGCGGCTATTGGGTTTTCAAACGCTCTGCGCCTCGAACTGATGCCCTATGGTGTCTATCTAACGACGGTTAATCCAGGACCGATTCGTACTGCCTTTTTTGACCAGGCTGACCCAGATGGGACCTACCTCAAGTCGGTTGACCGCTTTCTCTTAGAACCAGAAGCAGTCGCTAGAAAGATTGTCAAAACCATAGGAAAAAACAAACGGGAACTCAACCTCCCAGTTTTGTTGAACCTAGCCTATAAGTTTTATACCCTCTTTCCCAAGTTAGCCGATAAGTTGGCAGGGGGAATCTTTAATTATAAGTAAAAGGAGTTCCTTACAAAAGGAACTTTTTTATAATATTGAACTGAGTTTCAAAAATTTGTTTGTTTTTGTTCTAAATCTACATTCACTTTTTTCGAATCTTCTACAAATTTTAGAAAAAACAATCAAAAATATGATTTTTTGTGTTTAGGGTATTGAAATTTCCTATATTATTTTATAAAATAAGGGTAAAAGACTATGAAAAAGTAATACGCTTACAATGAAATGGAAGCGGTTACTAAAGGAGGGTTTTATGGAAAAAGGCCATTGGAATCGTAAAAGAGTCTACAGCATTCGTAAGTTTGCCGTAGGCGCTTGCTCTGTCATGATTGGAACCTGTGCGGTTCTATTTGGAGGAAGTGTCATTGGAGAATCACCAGTTTTCGCCGATGAAACTCCTATCGCTCACACTGTGGAACAAGCAAAAGAGGAAAGTCCGGCAGTGGAGGAAAAAGAAGATCAAACTGTAGCAGAGCACAAGGATGTTGCAAGTGTCGATCAAAGTCAAGCTGCTCCAATTGAAGCAAGCAAACCAGAGAAGAAAGAAGATGAACCTGTAGCTCCAAAAGAGGAGAAAGCGTCACTAAAACCTGAAGAAACAGCTCCAAAGGTAGAATCTCAAGCTTCAAGTCAAGAAAAGCCTGTCAAGGAAGATTTGAAAGCTGCGACAAATGAAGAAGTGAATCAAATGATTGAAGATAGAAAAGTGAATTTTAATCAAAATTGGCACTTTAAACTCAATGCGAATCCTAAAGAAGCTGTGAAATCAGATGCCGATGTATCAACATGGCAAAAATTGGATCTTCCACATGACTGGAGTATCTTTAACGATTTTGACCATCAGTCACCTGCCCAAAACGAAGGTGGACAGCTCAATGGTGGTGAAGCTTGGTATCGCAAGACCTTTAAGCTTGATGAAAAAGACCTTAAGAAAAATGTTCGTGTTACCTTTGATGGTGTCTACATGGACTCTCAAGTCTATGTCAATGGCCAGTTAGTGGGACATTATCCAAATGGTTATAACCAATTCTCATACGATATCACAAAGTATCTTCACAAAGATGGTCGTGAGAATGTGATTGCTGTCCATGCTGTCAACAAACAACCAAGTAGCCGTTGGTATTCAGGTAGCGGTATCTACCGTGATGTGACCTTGCAAATGACAGATAAAGTTCATGTTGAGAAGAATGGGACAACCATCTTAACACCAAAGCTAGAACAACAGCAACACGGCAAGGTTGAAACGCATGTAGCCAGCAAAATCGTCAATACAGATGATAAAGACCATGAACTGGTGGCAGAATATCAAATCGTTGAACGTGGTGGTCAGGCTGTAACAGGCTTGGTTCGAACAGCGAGCCGTACCTTGAAAGCACATGAATCAACAAGCCTTGATGCGATTTTAGAAGTTGAACAACCAAAACTCTGGACCGTTTTAAATGACAAACCTGCCTTGTACGAATTGATTACGCGTGTATACCGTGATGGTCAGTTGGTGGATGCTAAGAAGGATCTGTTTGGTTACCGTTACTATCATTGGACTCCAAATGAAGGTTTCTCTTTGAATGGTGAACGCATTAAATTCCATGGTGTTTCCTTGCACCATGACCACGGAGCGCTTGGAGCAGAAGAAAACTATAAGGCAGAATACCGCCGTCTCAAACAAATGAAGGAGATGGGCGTTAACGCCATCCGTACAACTCATAACCCTGCAAGTCCACAGACCTTGCAAATCGCAGCAGAACTTGGTTTGCTGGTTCAGGAAGAGGCTTTTGATACGTGGTATGGTGGTAAGAAACCTTATGACTACGGACGTTTCTTTGAAAAAGACGCCACTCACCCAGAAGCTAGAAAAGGCGAAAAATGGTCTGACTATGATCTTCGTACCATGGTCGAAAGAGATAAAAACAACCCAGCTATCTTCATGTGGTCTATCGGAAACGAAATCGGTGAAGCCGATGGTAAACCTCATTCTCTAGCAACTGTAAAACGTCTAGTCAAAGTTATCAAGGATGTTGATAAAACTCGTTACGTTACCATGGGAGCAGATAAGTTCCGCTTTGGTGATGGTAGTGGTGGACATGAGAAAATTGCTGATGAACTGGATGCGGTTGGATTCAACTATTCAGAAGATAACTACAAGAAACTTCGTGCGAAACATCCAAACTGGTTGATTTACGGTTCTGAAACATCTTCAGCTACCCGTACACGTGGAAGTTACTATCGCCCTGAACAGGAATTGAAACATAGTAACGGACCTGAGCGTCATTACGAACAGTCTGACTATGGTAATGACCGAGTTGGCTGGGGTAAAACGGCAACAGATTCATGGACGTTTGACCGTGACAACGCTGGCTATGCTGGACAGTTTATCTGGACCGGTACAGACTATATCGGGGAGCCTACACCATGGCACAACCAAAACCATACACCAGTTAAGAGTTCTTACTTTGGTATTGTAGATACGGCGGGTATTCCAAAACATGACTTCTACCTCTACCAAAGCCAATGGGTTTCTGCCAAGAAGAAACCGATGGTACACCTTCTTCCTCACTGGAACTGGGAAAATAGAGAATTGGCATCGAAAGTTGAAGATTCAGACGGAAAAATCCCAGTTCGTGCTTACTCAAACGCTGCAAGCGTTGAATTGTTCTTGAACGGTCAATCTCTCGGTGTTAAAAAGTTCAACAAAAAACAAACTAGCGATGGACGAACTTACCAAGAAGGTGCCAATGCCAAGGAACTCTACCTTGAGTGGAAGGTTGCTTACCAACCAGGTACTTTAGAAGCAGTAGCTCGTGATGAAGCTGGAAAAGAAATTGCACGTGACAAGATTACCACTGCAGGTCAACCTGCAGGTGTTCGTCTCATCAAGGAAGAACACGCAATTGCTGCAGATGGAAAAGACTTGACTTACATCTACTATGAAATCGTAGACAGTGAAGGAAATGTGGTACCAACTGCCAATAATTTGGTTCGTTTCCAATTGCATGGACAAGGTCAACTGGTTGGTGTTGATAATGGGGAACAAGCCAGCCGTGAACGCTATAAGGCGCAACCAGATGGTTCTTGGATTCGTAGAGCCTTTAACGGTAAAGGGGTTGCCATTGTTAAATCAACTGAACAAGCAGGTAAATTCACTCTAACAGCCCATTCAGATCTCTTGAAATCTGGTCAAGTAACGGTCTTTACTGGTAAAAAAGAAGACCAAGAAAAGACCGTTCTCGGGACAGAAGTACCAAAAGTACGTACTGTTATTGAGAAAGAGCCAAAAATGCCGAAGACAGTCGGTTTTATCTACAGTGACGGCAGTCGTGAAAAACGTCCAGTAACTTGGTCTTCAGTTGATGTGAGCCAAGCAGGAGTTGTGACTGTTAAAGGTATGGCAGACGGACGCGAAGTTGAGGCCCGTGTCGAAATTCTAGCAATCGCAAATGAGCTTCCAACTGTTAAGCGTGTTGCTCCAGGAACAGACTTGAGCGCTGTTGACAAATACGTTTCTATTGCTGTTACGGATGGAAGCGTACAAGAATACGAAGTTGATAAGTGGGAGATTTCGGAAGCAGATAAAGCTAAACTGTCAGTTGCAGGATCACGTATTCAAATGACTGGTCAACTGGGTGGTGAGACTATTCACGCTACCCTTGTGGTAGAAGAAGGTAATCCTGCGGCTCCTGCAGTACCAAATGTAACTGTTGGTGGCGAATCTGTCACTGGTCTTACTACTCAAAATCCAATGCAATATCGAACTCTTGCTTACGGTGCATCCTTGCCAGAAGTTGTAGCAAGTGCTGAAAATGCGGATGTTACTGTAGTCCAAGCAAGTGCAGCAAACGGCATGCGTGCAAGCATCTATGTTCAACCAAAAGATGGTGGACCTCTTCAAACCTATGCAATTCAATTCCTTGAAGAAGCACCGAAAATTGACCACTTGAGCTTACAAGTGGAGAAAGTTGATGCTCTCAAAGAAGACCAAACAGTGAAATTGTCTGTCCTTGCACACTATCAAGACGGAACACAAGCAGTTCTACCAGCAGATAAGGTGAACTTCTCTACAAGTGGCGAAGGGGAAGTCGCAGTTCGTAAAGGAATGCTTGAGTTGCATAAGCCAGGAACAGTCACTCTCAAAGCAGAATATGAGGGGGCTTCAGGTCAAATCGCTCTCACGATCCAGGCCAATACTGAGAAGAAGGTTGCGCAATCTATCCGTCCAGTGAATGTAGTGACTGACTTGCATCAAGAACCTACTCTTCCATCAACAGTAACGGTTGAGTATGACAAAGGTTTCCCTAAAGCCCACAAAGTCACTTGGCAAGCCATTCCAAAAGAAAAACTCGACCACTATCAAACCTTTGAAGTTCTAGGTAAAGTTGAAGGTCTGGATCTTGAAGCGCGTGCTAAAGTATCTGTAGAAGGCATCGTTTCAGTTGAAGAAGTCAGTGTGACAACTCCAATTGCAGAAGCGCCGCAATTACCAGAAAGTGTTCGCACCTACGATTCAAATGGTCACGTTTCATCAGCTAAGGTTACATGGGATACGATTCGTCCAGACCAATACGCCAAGGAAGGTGTCTTTACAGTTAATGGTCGCCTAGAAGCTACGCAATTAACAACTAAACTTCATGTTCGCGTATCTGCTCAAACTGAGAAGGGGGCAAATATTTCTGACCAATGGACCGGTTCAGAATTGCCACTGGCCTTTGCTTCAGACTCAAATCCAACTGATCCTGTTTCAAACGTCAACGATAAATTGATTTCCTTTAATGACCGCCCAGCTAACCGTTGGACAAACTGGAACCGTACTAATCCAGAAGCTTCAGTTGGTGTCCTATTCGGAGATTCAGGTATTTTGAGCAAACGTTCAGTTGATAATCTAAGTGTCGGATTCCACGAAGACCACGGAGTTGGTGTACCGAAGTCTTATGTGATTGAATATTATGTCGGTAAGACCGTTCCAACAGCCCCTAAAAACCCTAGCTTTGTAGGTGAGGAAAACCATGACTTTAACGATCCTGCAAACTGGAAAGAGGTAAGCAATCTCAAAGCACCAGCTCAATTAAAAGCTGGAGAAATGAATCATTTCAGCTTTGATAAAGTTGAGACCTATGCGGTTCGCATTCGTATGGTTCGACTTGATAGCAAGAAAGGAACGTCTATCACAGAAGTACAAATTTTTGCGAAACAAGTTGCGGCAGCTAAACAAGGACAAACAAGAATCCAAGTTGACGGTAAAGACTTAGCAAACTTTAACCCTGATTTGACTGACTACTATCTTGAATCAGTAGATGGAAAAGTTCCTGCAGTAACAGCAAGTGTTAGCAATAATGGTCTCGCCACCGTCGTTCCAAGTGTTCGTGAAGGTGAGCCAGTTCGTGTTATCGCGAAGGCTGAAAATGGTGACATCCTAGGAGAATACCGTCTACACTTTACAAGCAATAAAGACTTGCTCTCTCGTAAACCAGTTGCTGCGGTCAAACAAGCTCGCTTGCTACAAGTAGGGCAACCGCTTGAATTGCCAACGAAGGTTCCGGTTTACTTCACAGGTAAAGACGGTTACGAAACAAAAGACTTGGCAGTTGAATGGGAAGAAGTTCCAGCAGAAAATCTGACAAAAGCAGGTCAATTTACCGTTCGAGGTCGTGTCCTTGGTAGCAATCTTGTTGCTGAGTTCACTGTACGAGTGACAGACAAACTTGGTGAAGCTCTTTCAAATAACCCAGAGTATGATGAAAATAGTAACCGCGCCTTTGCTTCAGCCACTAACGACATTGATAGAAACTCCCATGACCGTGTGGACTATCTCAATGACGGAAATCATTCAGAAAATCGTCGTTGGACAAACTGGTCTCCAACACCATCTTCTAATCCAGAAGTATCAGCAGGTGTGATCTTCCGTGAAAATGGTAAGATTGTAGAACGGACTGTAGCGCAAGCCAAACTTCATTTCTTTGCAGATAGTGGTACGGATGCCCCATCTAAACTCGTTTTGGAACGTTATATTGGCCCAGAGTTTGAAGTGCCTACCTACTATTCAAACTACCAAGCCTACGATGCAGCCCATCCATTCAACAATCCAGAAAATTGGGAAGCTGTGCCTTATCGTGCGGATAAAGACATCGCAGCTGGTGATGAAATCAACGTAACATTTAAAGCTGTCAAAGCCAAAGCCATGAGATGGCGTATGGAGCGCAAAGCGGATAAGAAGGGTGTTGCGATGATTGAGATGACCTTCCTTGCACCGAGTGAATTGCCTCAAGAAAGTACCCAATCAAAAATTTTTGTAGATGGAAAAGAACTTCCTGATTTCGCTGAAAACCGTCAAGACTATCAGGCAACTTATAGCGGACAACGTCCAAAAGTTTCAGTTGAGGAAACAGACCAAGTGGCTTCAACAGTTGTAGATAGCGGAGACGATAGCCTTCCAGTACTTGTTCGTCTTGTTTCAGAAAGTGGAAAACAAGTCAAGGAATACCGTATCCAGTTGACCAAGGAAAAACCAGTTTCTGAGAAGACAGTTGCTGCTGTACAAGAAGAACTTCCAAAACTCGAATTTGTTGAAAGCGATTTGGCCTACAAGACAGTTGAGAAAAAGGATTCAACGCTGTATCTAGGAGAAACTCGTGTAGAACAAGAAGGAAAAGTTGGTAAAGAACGTATCTTTACAGCGATTAATCCTGATGGAAGTAAGGAAGAAAAACTCCGTGAAGTGGTAGAGGCTCCGACAGACCGCATCGTCTTGGTCGGAACAAAACCAGGAACCTCTCTTCCAGAAGACGAAGTGAAGAACCTAGTCCTCGACAGACCCGAACTTATAGTCAAAGAAGAAACAATTGACTTCAAGGTTCAGGAGCGTAAGTCTGATAAGTTGTACCTAGGAGAAACTCGTGTCCTACAAGAAGGTCAAAAAGGTATTCGTCTTCATTTGATTGAAGTGGAAAATGGAAAACGTCAGCTTAAAGAAACTTACGATAAAGTCGCTGCTCAAGATCGTATAGTAGAAGTTGGCACTAAACCAGGAACTTCTCTTCCAGAAGATGAAGTGAAGAACCTAGTCCTTAACAGACGAGAACTTGTAATCGAAGAAGAAACAATTGATTTCAAGGTTCAGGAACAAAAGAATGATAAGCTTCCAGCGGGTCAAACTCGTGTTCTCCAAGAAGGTCAAAAAGGTATCCGTGTTCACTTGATTGAAGTTGAAAATGGCAAGCGAACTGAAAAAGAAAGCTATGATAAAGTCATGGCTCAAGATCGCATTGTAGAAGTTGGTACGGCTGGTGAAACGACTAAACCAGTACCTCAAGAATCTACAAAACCACAAGTATCAGAAAAAGCAGATACAAAAGAAATTGTTTCAAGTGAAGCTAGTCATGTTCAAGAAGAACAGTTACCAAATACAGGAAGTGCAGAAAGTCAAGCAGCTCTAGCAGCAGGCCTAGCTCTTCTTGGCTTGAGTGCAGGTCTAGTGGCCACTAAAGGTAAAAAAGAAGACTAGAATGAATAAGTTTTTCTTCTAAATGTATCTCAGAAAGACCAGGGAAACCTGGTCTTTTTAATGGGTAGAAGCATTCTCTCTAGAGAAATTTAACGTTTATGAAATTAGATAACCAAAATGATAAAATCACTATCTGGTATCGAAAACGAGATGAACTTATTTTTTAAAAAATGGCGGTAAAATATACCAGATTCTGTTTTGATGATAGGAGAAGAAAAGGTATAAAGTGGCTAATATACGGTTGTGAAAAAGTCGATTTCAAACCATAAGAAAAAATTGGATTTTTTTATAAAAATTTGCTTGATAGTTCTAGCCTTTTTCTTCATAGTATGATAAAATGTGGATGTAATGTGGCTAATAATTTTCGCTTGAAAAAGGAGAATGGTGATTAGTTGGGGACAATCATTTAGTTTACTATTACATTGTACATTTACAACTGAATATTATAAGAAAGGAAGATTAAATGAACAAGAAAATAAGATCTTGGATTCAGATCCTTATTCTTTGTTTGGGAGTTATTCTCCAATCATTTGCTCCTCTTACGCAAGTACGTGCGGCAGAGTATAATGATGTGATCACTAGTGTTGGTGTTGAAAACAGATCTGGTGAAGCTTTAACGCAAGGGTTGGATATTTGGCAAGAATTCCGTCTTACTGCAGATTTTGTTTTGCCAGATAATACGGTGCATGAAGGTGATACAACAACACTTCAATTGCCATCAGAGATTACATTTTCAAACTCTTCAGACATTGAATTACGAGATGCTTCTAACAATCTTGTAGCTACTGGTCGTTTAGATGCAGCTAGCAAAACAATTACTCTAACTTACACAAAGTTTGTTGAGAATAATTCTGGCGTTAGGGGGAAATTCTTTGTCTATGTCCGAGTTGACCATGACGTTGTTTCAGAAGAAAAAGACGTTGATGTTAACGTTACAGTAGGCCATAGAGTTCTATTTGCAGGGAAAATCCGTTATAACGGCCCTCCAGGGAAATACGACTCTAAAATTGAAAAGAGTTCCTTCCAATTCAAGGATGACGAGAAAAATGTAATCCGTTATAACATTACTGTAAACCGCAATATGGCGAACTACAGTGATGTCACTATCAAAGATGCTTTCTCTTCTCCAAATATGACATTCCTACCAGATACTTTTCGTATTTATAAAGTAAACTGGAGCTGGAATAACGGAGACTGGAAATGGTCCGATGCTCAGGATATGACCGAAACCTTTAAAAACCAACTAGTGGTAAATGCGAATGGTGATGGTTTCACCCTTCCTTTAGGAGATACTAATGGTTTTGGTTATATGATCGAGTATCGAGCTAAAGCGAATTATGATCTAGTCGATGGTGAGGAAATCACGAACGTAGCCAACATGAGCTACAATGGAAGTGAGAATGAACAATCAACCAGCACACGTACCTACCAGATTGCAGGTGGTGTTGCGGAAGGATATGTTTTCACCATTAAAATTCATAAGGTAGACGAAGCAGGCCAACCATTGCACGGTGCAGTTTTTGAAGTGATTCGTGATCGTAACCAAGCTGTTGTTGGACGATTGACAACAGATTCTGATGGTAACGCTAGTGTAGGTAAATTGTTGCGAGACAACTATACAATTCGTGAAGTAACTGCTCCTCTTGGCTATGACAAATTAACTGAAGATATTAAAATTTCTCCAGATGAGTTTGGTTCAGACAAATCAGTAGAACGTCGAATTGAAAATAAGAAGACACCTCCGAAGACACCAACTGAGAAAGAGATTACTTTCAAAAAGGTGGATCCAAATGGAAAAGAAATTCCAGGAGCGGAACTGAAAATCTATAGTGGAGATACAGTCAATCTTGAAGAGGCACCTGTTGCAGACTGGACTACTGTAGCTGACACTTCTAAAGTGATTAAGCTGGCACCAGGGACCTACACTCTAAGAGAGTTCGATGCTCCAGAGGGATATCAAATTGTAGGAGATATTACTTTTACTGTTAATGCTGACGGTTCTATCACTATTAAGAATAAGGGAGCTGATGACACTGTTCTTGCAGCTGGTCCAGTTCTGACTATTACCGATAAAGAGGATACTAGTCCAAAACCAATTACCTTCAGTAAGGTAAACCTTGGAGGAAATGAAATCGCTGGTGCACAGATTAAGATCTATAAGGGCGACAAGGCAGAAGGTACAGCTGTAGAAAGCTGGACTTCAACTGACCAACCTAAGCAACTGAATCTTGAACCAGGCATCTACACTTTCCATGAGGAAGCAGCCCCAACTGGTTACCTCAAAGTAACGGATATCACTTTCCAAGTTAAACCTAACGGTACTGTTGAAGTGACAAAAGTAGGTGAAAAAGATTCTAAAGGTGAAGACAATCGTGTTGTAGCCCAAAATTCAACTCTGACAGTTACTGATAAAGATGACGATGTAGCTCGTAAAATCACGTTCAGTAAAATTAGTCTTGGTGGGGTTGAAATCGCAGGTGCACAAATCAAGATCTTCAAAGGCGATAAGGCAGAAGGCACAGCTGTAGAAAGCTGGACTTCAGAAGCTGGTAAGTCTAAAGAATTGAGCTTGGCCCCAGGTACTTACACCTTCCATGAGGAAGCAGCCCCAACTGGTTACCTCAAAGTAACGGATATCACTTTTAAAGTTAACTATGACGGAACAGTTAAAGTGACGAATGTTGGTACTAAGGATGCTAAAGGCGAGGACAATACTGTCGTAACCGATGGTTCAACAATCAAAGTCACTGATAAAGACGATGATAGTCCAAAAGCCATTACTTTCAGTAAAGTTAACCTTGGTGGAACAGAAATCGCAGGTGCTCAAATCAAGATCTACAAGGGCGACAAGGCAGAAGGCACAGCCGTAGAAAGCTGGACATCTGAAGCTGGTAAGTCTAAAGATCTCAACTTGGCACCAGGTACTTATACTTTCCATGAGGAAGCCGCTCCAACAGGCTACCTCAAAGTAACAGATATTACTTTCAAAGTGAAAACTGACGGCACAGTGGAAGTGACAAATGTTGGTGAAAAAGACTCTAAGGGTGAAGAAAACAAAGTCGTAACCAACGGCTCAACTGTTACAGTAACCGACAAAGACGATGACCTTCCACGTAAGATTACCTTTAGTAAGGTTAGCCTTGGTGGAACAGAAATCGCAGGCGCTCAAATCAAGATCTACAAGGGCGATAAGGCAGAAGGCACAGCTGTAGAAAGCTGGACATCTGAAGCTGGTAAGTCTAAAGAGCTCAACTTGGCCCCAGGTACTTACACCTTCCATGAGGAAGCCGCTCCAACAGGTTACCTCAAAGTAACGGACATCACTTTCCAAGTCAAACATGACGGTACAGTGGAAGTGACAAATGTTGGTGAGAAAGACTCTAAGGGTGAAGAAAACAAAGTCGTAACCAACGGTTCAACTGTAACTGTAACCGACAAAGACGACGACCTTCCACGTAAGATTACCTTCAGCAAGGTTAGCCTTGGTGGAACAGAAATCGCAGGCGCTCAAATCAAGATCTACAAGGGCGATAAGGCAGAAGGCACAGCCGTAGAAAGCTGGACTTCAGAAGCTGGTAAGTCTAAAGATCTCAACTTGGCCCCAGGTACTTACACCTTCCATGAGGAAGCAGCCCCAACAGGTTACCTCAAAGTAACGGACATCACTTTCCAAGTCAAACATGACGGCACAGTGGAAGTGACAAATGTTGGTGAAAAAGACTCTAAGGGTGAAGAAAACAAAGTTGCCACAAACGGTTCAACTGTAACTGTAACCGATAAAGACGATGACCTCCCACGTAAGATTACCTTCAGTAAGGTTAGCCTTGGTGGTACGGAAATCGCAGGCGCTCAAATCAAGATCTATAAGGGCGATAAGGCAGAAGGTACAGCTGTAGAAAGCTGGACTTCAGAAGCTGGTAAGTCTAAAGATCTCAACTTGGCACCAGGTACTTACACCTTCCATGAGGAAGCAGCCCCAACAGGTTACCTCAAAGTAACGGACATCACTTTCCAAGTCAAACACGACGGCACAGTGGAAGTGACAAATGTTGGAGAAAAAGACTCTAAGGGTGAAGAAAACAAAGTTGCCACAAACGGTTCAACTGTAACTGTAACCGACAAAGACGACGACCTACCACGTAAGATTACCTTCAGCAAGGTTAGCCTTGGTGGAACAGAAATCGCAGGTGCTCAAATCAAGATCTACAAGGGCGATAAGGCAGAAGGTACAGCCGTAGAAAGCTGGACTTCAGAAGCTGGTAAGTCTAAAGACTTGAACTTGGCACCAGGAACTTATACCTTCCATGAGGAAGCCGCTCCAACTGGTTACCTCAAAGTAACGGACATCACTTTCCAAGTCAAACATGATGGCACAGTGGAAGTGACAAATGTTGGAGAAAAAGACTCTAAAGGTGAAGACAACAAGGTCGTAACCAACGGCTCAACAGTAACTGTAACGGATAAAGACGATGACCTTCCACGTAAGATTACCTTTAGCAAGGTTAGCCTTGGTGGAACAGAAATCGCAGGCGCTCAAATCAAGATCTACAAGGGCGACAAGGCAGAAGGCACAGCCGTAGAAAGCTGGACATCTGAAGCTGGTAAGTCTAAAGATCTCAACTTGGCTCCAGGTACTTACACCTTCCATGAGGAAGCCGCTCCAACTGGTTACCTCAAAGTAACGGACATCACTTTCCAAGTCAAACATGATGGCACAGTGGAAGTGACCAACGTTGGTGAGAAAGACTCTAAAGGTGAAGACAACAAGGTCGTAACCAACGGCTCAACTGTGACTGTGACTGACAAAGACGATGATCTTCCACGTAAGATTACCTTCAGCAAGGTTAGCCTTGGTGGAACAGAAATCGCAGGCGCTCAAATCAAGATCTACAAGGGCGATAAGGTAGAAGGCACAGCCGTAGAAAGCTGGACTTCAGAAGCTGGTAAGTCTAAAGATCTCAACTTGGCTCCAGGTACTTACACCTTCCATGAGGAAGCCGCTCCAACTGGTTACCTCAAAGTAACCGACATCACTTTCCAAGTCAAACATGATGGCACAGTGGAAGTGACAAATGTTGGAGAAAAAGACTCTAAAGGTGAAGACAACAAAGTCGTTACAAATGGCTCAACAGTAACTGTAACTGATAAAGATGATGACCTTCCACGTAAGATTACCTTCAGCAAGGTTAGCCTTGGTGGAACAGAAATCGCGGGCGCTCAAATCAAGATCTACAAGGGCGACAAGGCAGAAGGCACAGCTGTAGAAAGCTGGACTTCAGAAGCTGGTAAGTCTAAAGATCTCAACTTGGCTCCAGGTACTTACACCTTCCATGAGGAAGCCGCTCCAACCGGATACCTCAAAGTAACCGACATCACTTTCCAAGTCAAACATGATGGTACAGTGGAAGTGACAAACGTTGGTGAGAAAGACTCTAAGGGTGAAGAAAACAAAGTCGTTACAAATGGCTCAACAGTAACTGTAACCGACAAAGACGATGACCTTCCACGTAAGATTACCTTCAGCAAGGTAAATCTAGCGGGTGAAGAAATCGCGGGTGCAAAAATCCAAATTTTCCGTGGAGAAAAAGTTGCAGGTAGTCCTGTGGCTGAATGGACTTCAAAAGCCAATCAATCACATGTACTTGATTTGACTCCAGGAGTATATACTTTCCATGAAGAAGCCGCTCCAACTGGATACTTAGCAGTAACAGATATTACATTCCAAGTTAACTACGACGGAACTGTAACAGTGGTAAATGCTAGTGGAAATCAGGTTGAGTTTAAGGATGGTAAGTTAGTAGTAACGGACCAAACTGAACCAGAAAATCCTAACCTACCAAACACTGGAAGCGAATCTGGACAAGCTGCATTAGCAGCAGGTTTAGCTCTTCTAGCTTTAGGTGCAGGTCTTGTAGCAACTAAACGAAGAAAAGAAGACTAATCTCATTTAGTAGCCAATAAGTACAGTAATGAAAGATCAGGGATAAAACCCCCTGGTCTTTTTTTATGGTTCAGAATAATGAAATATGCTAAATTAAACTATTTATCAGGATGGGATATGACTATTACTAGATTTCTTCTGATTTTTACTTATATAAAATAGTTTGGATAATTATTAAGGTATATCAAACTTATAAATAAATGGAATGTTTAGTTCAATGTTTCTTTCTGTTTGTTTAAAAGAGAAGTTGTTCGTAAGTGTACACTATACTTAAAGAAACTTCAGTCTGATGAAAGAATTAGTTTTTATGGCAGTAATTTTACACTGTGTCAATATTTTCAAAAGGCAATAACCTCATAATATTACAAAAAAAGTTAATTTTGTTTTATAATGAAATTAAAGGAGGTTTCTATATTAAAAATAGAACAAATATGATAAATATTGCACTCACATATAGTTATGAAACATGTTAATATGATGTAACTTATTCAATAACCCTCATGGATTTCAACGAATTCGAAAGGAGATGAGTGTTGAGATTTTATAATCATAGTTTGTCGTTTTAATGTTTTCGGTAATTTAGAAAGGAAGATTATGAAGAACAAGAAATTTTGGTTACCCATCCTAACTTCTCTGGCCTGTTTGCTAGGGATAATCTTTGCTCCAAATTCAGTTCAAGCAAAGGAACTGAAGAACGTTATCAGTAATATTGGAATTTGGGAGGTTGATAATGGTAAGTTTATAAAACCGGATGCGAATGGCGTTTATACACTTTCTCCTGAACATCATAACTACTCAAATTATAAATTCACTGTTGATTACGATTTGAGCGCCTATGATGGTAAATTAGAGGACGGTGATACCTTTACCTTTACTGTTCCGAGCCCTTTAACTGTTAGAAATGAAACTTTTGATTTAAAAGATAAGGAAACAGATCTCGTTATCGGAGAAACTCAAATTGTATCAAACGGGGATAATAATGGTGGTAAGGCAACTATTACATTAAAAAATCTGAAAACCTATCTTGAGAAAAAAGGTGGCTATCAAGTCCAAAACGTCAAAGGAAATTTCTTTGTTGGTTTTAGTTCTAAAAATGAATTAAGCAATGAAACGCTTCGTTTTGATAAGACGGAAACCATAAATGAAATCACCCATCAAATTAAGGTCAAAAAAGGGGAAGCCTCTGATTATTCTGAAGGAATTGGACGTGCTAATTTCAGTAAGTATCATGGTCTGATTTACAAAGAGGATTGGACATCTAGTGCTCTAAATAAGAGTGGACAATATTTACACAGTTGGTATGTTCGAGCTAATCCTAAACAAGCTGCCTATAACAAAATTGAAATTCATGACTGGGTTGACCCAAATGCCTCACCGATGCAGATGATTCCTGAAACATTTAAAGTTACGGCAGGTTGGTACGATAAATCTTATTACTTTAAAGATGAGGTGGTTTTAGAAGCTGGTAAAGATTACCAAGTTAGTTGGAATGAGTCATATACCGATTTTACTTTAACAATTAACAATGCTTCTTCAATTGTTGCTAAGAACGGGAAACCTGCAGCATTTCGAATTAATTACAAAACAAGTGCTCCAGCGGATGGTACGCAAGTCCAAAACAATGCTGAAATGAAGGGTGATGACCAGATTCTTACATATGACGACTATAGTAGTAAGACAGTCGTTAAGCAAATCGGAAACTCAGTAGTTGCTTCAGGCGGTACAATTCAGTTAGAAACTGGTTACCGTATCATTCTTTACAAGGTCGACGAGCTGACTCATGACCGTCTAAAAGGAGCAAAATTCAAGATTACTCCTCCGGCAGGAGCTACGGCTAAAGAGGAAATTGTAACGACAAATGATGACGGAATTGCTGAATCATCTATTTACTCAGAGAGTGATATCAAGAAAGGGAACTTTACGGTAACCGAGATTGAGGCTCCTGAGGGATATGAGTTGAATCCTACTCCATTTGAGATGACTGTTGGACAAGATGGAGCTATCAAAACAGTTACAAATAAACGTAGCAAAGCTAAAGTTAAGATTAAGGCTAATAAAAAACTTACAGGACGTGAGTTGAAGGCTGAAGAGTTTGAATTCACTTTAACAGACCAAGATGGTAAGGTGAAAGAAACTGTGAAGAATGACAAAGACGGAAACATTGCTTTCTCAGAATTGGAATTCGACAAAGCAGGGACTTATACCTTTAAAATTGCTGAAAAAGCTGGCAGTGATACAAGCATCAAGTACGACACTAAAACTATCACGGCTACAGTTACTGTAGTAGATAAGGGCAAAGGTGCACTTGAAGCAACTGTTTCTTACGATGATGAAAAAGCTTTTGAGAATACTTACACTCCAGCAAAAACGGAAGTTCCTGTGAAGAAAGTATGGAAGGACGAGAACAACCAAGACGGTAAACGTCCAACTTCTGTCACAGTTAAATTGCTTGCGGATGGTCAAGATACTGGTAAGACACTTGAGCTCAATGCCGCAAACGGTTGGACTGGAAGCTTCACAAACCTTGATGCTGATAAAGGCGGAACACCTATTCAGTACACTGTAGTAGAAGTAACTGTTGCTGGTTATACTTCTGAAATTACTGGTGATGCTGCATCAGGATTCACCATCACAAATAGCTATTCACCAGAAACAGTTGATGTAAAAGCAACTAAGAACTGGGATGACGCTAATAACCAAGACGGCAAACGTCCGACTAAGATTACAATCAATCTTTTAGCAGACGGTGAGAAAGTAGCATCGAAAGAGGTTCAAGCAGCCGCAGACGGAACTTGGACTGCTACATTCGAAAAATTAGCAAAATATAAAGCTGGTAAAGAAATTAAATACACTGTAACAGAAGAAGCCGTAGCAGAATACGAAGCGACTATTACAGACTTTACCATCACAAACAAATATGCTCCTAAAGAAATTGACTACAAGGTAACAAAAGTATGGAATGATGCGAACAACCAAGACGGTAAACGTCCTGAGTCCGTAACGGTTCAACTTTATAAAAAAGTAGGAAATGCAGATCCAGTAGCCGTTGAAGGTAAGAAATTGACCTTGACAGCTAAGGATAAGACAGACGCTAACACTTGGGTAGCATCCTTCACAAATCTTCCACAATACGAAGCTGGTAAAGAAATCACTTACTCAATCAAGGAAGTGGATGTACCAGCTGGTTACGAAGCCTCTGTGACTGGTCAAGTAGTGACAAACACCTATAACCCAGAAACAGTTGTTCTTTCAGGAACTAAGGTGTGGAAAGATAACAACAACCAAGACGGCAAACGTACAAGATCTGTGAAAGTTCAAATTCTTAAAAACGATAAAGAAGTTGTTCAAGAAATTGAAGTTTCAGAAAAAACTGGCTGGAAGTTCGAATCTAAAAAACTTCCTAAGTATGAAAATGGTAAAGAAATCAAGTACACTGTCAAAGAAACTGCTATGACAGAATACAAAGCAACCATCACTACAGATAAGGATGGCAAGTACACCATTACCAACGAACATACTCCAGAGAAAACAGCTGTAAAAGGTCATAAGATCTGGAAAGATGAAGATAACAAAGATGGCATCCGTCCAGCATCTATCACCGTAAAACTTCTTGCAGATGGTAAGGAAACTGGTCAGACAGCTACAGTGTCAGAAACAAGTGGCTGGACTTATGAGTTTACAGGTCTTGATCGTTATCGAGAAGGTAAGGAGATTACCTACACTGTTGAAGAAGTGAATGTTCCAGATGGTTATACAGCTTCAGTAGAAGGTTACAACATTACAAATACACACACTCCTGAAAAACCAACACCTGGCAAACCAAATGAACCAGGTAAACCTAAAAAAGGTGGGGAATTGCCTAATACAGGAAGCGAGTCTAACCAAGTGGCTCTAGCAGCTGGAATCGCCCTTCTTGGATTGGGAACAGGATTCTTGGCAAGACGCAAAAAAGAAGATTAAGTTTTTTAAACGGTATCTTTCACGAAATTTTGCAACACAGTTTAAAAGTGAAAACAAGTGTCAATGGAAATTGGCACTTGTTTTTTTTGTAACTAACCCTGGTTCTACTACCAGATACAAGTGGATAGTTGCCACTTACTAAAAAGCTATTGTTTTTGCGATGAATTCCACTATAATAGGTGACAAATAGAAAAGGAGATGTTGCATATGATTGAAACAAGATTACAAGATAAATTGAAGCCAGGTTTGGAGGTAGAAAATTTTCAAAAAGATGGGGCTATCTATCTATCTCTTAATCCAGATTATTTATCTGGAGATAATGCTAAATACATGACCATGTATAACCGTATGGCTCGCTGGTACGATATGAGTGAGAAATGGATAGGACCACTTCTCCACGGCAAGGCGATTGATAAGTTGAGAAGGGATCTGATGGGAGAAATCGAATGGAAAGATAATTTATCTGTTCTTTATGTCTCTATCGGGACTGGTCAAGACCTCCGTTATATCCCTGAGACAATTGACCTGAAAAGTTTAGACTTTGTAGGGGTAGATATTTCTATCAGTATGCTAGAAAAATGCCAGAAATCTTGCGCCAACAAGACCAATCTGCAACTTTTCCATGCTTGCGCGGAGGATCTACCCTTTGCGGATAATAGTTTTGACATTGTCTACCATATTGGCGGAATCAATTTTTTCAATGATAAGGCCAAGGCTATGCAGGAAATGCTACGAGTGGCGAAGCCAGGGACTAAGATTTTAATTGCAGATGAGACGGCTGACTATGTGGATCAGCAATATAAGAAAAATCATTTTAGTAAGGATTATTTTAAAGATGCTACTGTTGATTTGAGTGAAATTGAGAATGCTGTTCCAAGCGAAGTTAAGGAAAAGGAAATGAAACTTCTTTGGGATGGAAAATTCTACGCCTTAACATTTAGGAAATAAAAAAAGTATCTTGGTCGAGCTTAGAAAGTAAGTATGAAGATAAAAATATTCCCTTAGACAGCTGTCTGAGGGAATGTTTTTTATGGGAGCATCATCAATTCAACAATCATAGCAATGTAGATAATTAAGGTAAGGAGAAAACCGGCTCTCCAGAAGAATTTGATGAATTTAGGGTAATAAAAACTTCGTTTTTTGACAAGGAAAAAGACTACAAGGAGGATTGCTAGGAGAGAAAGAGCAACACCGAGTCGCGGTAGAAAGTTGTGGGTAAAGGCTTTAGCAGTGATCAGATAGTACTCAAATACCAAAAGTGGAAAAGCTAGATCCGCGAAATTAAATCCTATTTTCCTAAGTCCGAAAAGCTTGGTGACAATAAAGCAAACCACCAAGGTTAATATCAATAATAAAATAGATGCTATTTTCATTAAAATCATACCCATATTGTATCATAAAAAAACGCTAAAGGAAATGAGAAACAAGGGAATTTGTAGGAAAGTCAGGCTTTTGAGATTGTAGGTGTTTTTTGTTATAATGAAAGTTATGAAATCTTATAATACCTTGAATGATTATTATCGAAAACTTTTTGGAGAGAAGACTTTCAAAGTTCCTATCGATGCGGGATTTGACTGTCCAAATCGGGATGGAACTGTAGCTCATGGGGGCTGTACTTTTTGTACGGTTTCAGGTTCTGGAGATGCCATCGTGGCACCGGATGCCCCTATTCGTGAGCAGTTTTATAAGGAAATTGACTTTATGCACCGCAAATGGCCAGATGTTAAAAAATATCTAGTTTATTTCCAAAACTTTACCAACACCCATGAAAAGGTGGAAGTGATTCGAGAACGTTACGAGCAGGCTATAAATGAGCCAGGTGTAGTAGGAATCAATATCGGAACGCGCCCAGACTGTTTACCCGATGAAACCATCGAATATTTGGCTGCGTTGTCGGAACGCATGCATGTGACGGTAGAATTGGGCTTACAGACTACTTTTGAAGCAACCTCTGACCTGATTAACCGTGCCCATTCTTATGAATTGTATGTTGAAACTGTAAAACGCTTGAGAAAATATCCCAAGATTGAAATTGTTTCCCATCTGATCAACGGTCTTCCTGGGGAAACCCATGAGATGATGGTTGAAAATGTCCGTCGCTGTGTTACGGATAATGATATTCAAGGAATTAAACTGCACTTGCTTCACCTCATGACCAATACGCGCATGCAGCGAGATTACCACGAAGGACGCTTGCAACTGATGAGTCAGGATGAGTATGTCAAGGTCATTTGTGACCAACTAGAAATCATTCCGAAGCATATCGTCATCCATCGAATTACAGGAGATGCACCTAGAGATATGCTGATTGGTCCTATGTGGAGCCTCAATAAATGGGAAGTGCTAAATGCTATTGAAACTGAGATGAGACGCCGCGGAAGTGTGCAAGGATGCAAGGCTGTAAAACAGGAGTTTAAAAATGAAAAGACCACTTGAGATGGCACATGATTTTTTGGCTGAGGTTGTGACAAAAGAGGATATCGTAGTGGATGCGACCATGGGCAATGGCCATGATACCCTTTTTCTAGCCAAGTTAGCCAAGCAAGTCTATGCCTTTGATATCCAGGAGCAGGCTTTGGAGAAAACCCAAGAGCGTTTGGATCAGGCTGGAATGACAAATGCCCAGTTAATCTTGCAAGGTCATGAGACACTTAATCAATTTGTTACAGAAGCTAAGGCAGGGATTTTTAATCTTGGTTATTTACCTTCTGCTGACAAATCCGTCATCACTCAACCTCAGACTACTATCGAAGCATTAGAGAAACTGTGTCATTTGCTTGTCAAAGGGGGACGGATTGCGATCATGATCTACTATGGTCATGAAGGAGGAGATACTGAGAGGGATGCTGTATTGGAGTTTGTTAGCCAGTTGAACCAACAAGAGTATACAGCTGCCATTTATCGGACTCTCAACCAAGTTAATAATCCACCGTTTTTAGTTATGATTGAAAAATTAGAAAGGTATAGACATGGATAAACAATACCTTCGTGAGAAGCTTGAGACAATGCGCCAAAATTTTGTCGAGTCAACGCATCACGAGCGAGCAGTCGGGGTGCTCGACGAAGCACATATGAGTAAGAAAATGCTTAAAATCAAGAAAAAATTAGTGGCTCTTGAAATGGAACGATGCCAGAAAAAAATTGAGCACAAAGACTGTTCTAAGATTGATCAGAAAATCCAAGAGCAAAAGGAGATTTTTGAATCTTGTTGTAAAAAAGATTAAGGAGGAATTGTGTGGAATTACTCATTTACTTGATTCTATTTTTATTTGTCTTAATCATTTCAACCACGACTAATAAACTTCTCCCTTTTTTGCCCCTTCCTCTTGTACAAATTCTTTTGGGGATTGGGATTGGCTTATTTGTTCCTGATGCGGACTTTCATCTCAATACAGAGCTGTTTCTGGCCATGGTTATTGGTCCCTTACTTTTCCGGGAGGCAGAAGAAGCGGATATTACGTCCATTTTGAAGCACTGGCGGATTGTCGTTTTTCTGATTTTTCCTGTGATTTTTATCTCGACTTTAAGCTTGGGGGGCATGGCTCACTTCCTTTGGATTACCCTTCCTTTGGCGGCCTGTTTAGCAGTTGGAGCGGCACTTGGGCCAACAGATTTGGTTGCCTTCGCATCTCTTTCTGAACGTTTTCGTTTTCCTAAACGGGTTTCCAATATCCTAAAAGGGGAAGGGCTCTTAAATGACGCTTCTGGTTTGGTTGCCTTTCAGATGGCTCTGGCTGCTTGGACAACAGGAACGTTTTCTCTAAGCCAAGCTGGAACTTCCCTAGCACTTTCTATCCTTGGTGGTTTTGTAGTCGGTTTTGTGACGGCTATGGTCAATCGTTTCTTGCATAGTTTTTTGCTGAGTGTACGAGCGATAGATATAGCCAGTGAACTATTGCTAGAGCTAAGTTTGCCACTCATGACCTTTTTTATCGCAGAAGAGTTTCATGTTTCAGGGATTATCGCAGTAGTGGTTGCAGGTATTTTGAAGGCCAGTCGCTTTAAGAAAATTACGCTCCTTGAGGCTCAGGTAGACACCGTGACGGAGACCGTCTGGCACACCGTGACCTTTATGCTAAATGGATCAGTCTTTGTTCTCTTGGGAATGGAATTAGAGTTGATAGCAGAGCCAATCTTGTCTAATTCTCTTTACAATCCCCTTCTTTTACTGTTTTCAGTTGTCGTTCTGACCTTCTTGCTTTTTGCGATCCGCTTTGTCATGATTGCTGGTTTTTACTTTGTGAGGACGCGTCGACTTAAGAAAAAAATTCATAAGTACATGAAAGATATGCTTCTTTTGACCTTCTCTGGTGTCAAAGGAACAGTATCTATCGCGACCATTCTCCTCATACCAAGTCATTTGGAGCAGGAATATCCTTTGTTACTCTTCCTTGTAGCAGGCGTTACACTATTGAGTTTTTTAACGGGTTTACTGGTTCTCCCTCACTTATCTGAGAAACAAGAGGAAAGCAAGGATCATTTGATGCATATTGCGATTCTGAATGATGTAGCTGCAGAATTAGAAAAAGAGCTGGACCATCACAAGAACAAACTTCCTCTTTATGCAGCTATTGATAATTATCATGGTCGAATTGAAAACCTCATCCTTAGTCTGGAAAATAAGAGAGTCCAAGAGGACTGGGAGTCCCTCAAGCTTCTTATCTTGAGTATTGAGAGTGACGGTTTGGAGCAAGCCTACGAAGAAAATAGAATCAGCGAGCGTGGCTATCAAGTTTACCAACGTTACCTAAAAAACATGGAGCAGAGTATCAATCGGAATTTCGCTTCTAGAGTGACTTATTACTTCCTAGTTTCCTTACGGATACTGCGCTTTCTACTCCATGAAATGTTTACCTTTGGCAAAACTTTCCGTAGTTGGATGAATGAAGAATCTCGTAAACTACTAGCAGTTGACTATGATCAAATTTCAGAGTTGTATTTGGAAAATACAGAGCTGATTATCGAGAGTTTGGAAAACCTCAAAGGGGTTTACAAGAGTTCTCTGATTAGTTTTATGCAAGAGTCTCGTCTACGCGAGACGGCCATTATCGGAAGCGGTGCCTTTGTTGAGCGGGTTATCAATCGCATCAAGCCAAACAATATCGACGAAATGCTACGAGGCTACTATCTCGAACGTAAGGCAATCTTTGAATACGAAGAAGCTAAACTGATAACAGCCAAATATGCCAAAAAATTACGCCAAAATGTGAATAATTTAGAGAATTATTCTCTGAAAGAGGCTGCAAATACCTTGCCTTATGATATGCTAGATTTAATAAGAAGAACTTAGATGATGAAGAAAATGACGGAGGATGGAACATGAAAAAGTGGTGGAAAGAGCTGATGGACAGGCCCTTATTGAAAGCTTTTTTGCATTATTATCAAGCATCTGATAGTGAGTTGACCAGTGTTGCGGTTGCCTACTATTGGTTGATTTCAATCTTTCCTTTGCTAATGATAATGGTCAATATTTTGCCTTATTTTCAGATTCCGGTCTCAAATTTCTTACTGACAATCAAGGAATTTTTGCCCGATACGGTGTATGATGTGGTCGCCAAGATTGTCCGAGAAGTTCTGACTCAACCATCAACTGGTTTGCTGAGTTTTGCCGTTTTATCTGCACTCTGGACCTTTTCGAAATCAATGGATTTCCTCCAAAAAGCCTTTAATAAAGCCTATGGAGTGACCAAGAGTCGAGGAATTATCTCCCATCAGTTGATGAGTCTACTTGTTAGTTTCGGCTTGCAGATCCTTTTTGCCTTAGCCTTGTTTTTGAGTATGTTTGGTCGCATGTTGCTCAACCTCCTCAAAACTTACTGGCAATCAGACAGTCCGTTATTTTCCTACCTGCAAGACTTTACAGGTCCTCTGGTCTATGCCTTGATCTTTGCCATTCTGGTTATGATTTATTACTTACTTCCAAAAGTAAAAGCACCACGAATCCGCTATGTTTTACCAGGAAGTGTCTTTGTCTTGCTAACTCTTATCTTTTTATTGAATATCTTTTCTGTCTACGTCAATAGTTATGTCAATCATCTGGTTGACGTTCGATTTTTCAGTTCCATTATCGTGGTAGTCATGATGTTCTGGTTTATTCTCATTGCAAAGATTTTGATTATCGGAGCAGTTATCAATGCCAGTGTTCAGAGTTTGAAAGATCCGAAGTTTGGTATGGAATAATTAGAAAAATCCCTATTAGGTTTCCTAATAGGGATTTTCTTAATAGATAAACATGGCATCTCCAAAACTGAAGAAGCGGTAGTGTTCTTGGATGGCATGGTGATAGGCATCTAGGACTAAGTCACGACCGGCAAAGGCAGAAACTAGCATAACAAGAGTTGACTTGGGCAGGTGGAAGTTGGTTGAAAAAGCATCCACAACCTTCCAGTCGTAGCCTGGTTTGATAAAGATATTGGTCCAGCCAGAATCCGCTTGGATTTGCCCATCAAACTTGGAACCGATGGTTTCCAGTGTGCGGATAGAAGTGGTTCCTACAGCGATGACACGGCCTCCATTTTCCTTGACAGAGCGAAGGGTAGCAGCTGCTTCATCAGAAAGTTGGTAGAACTCCGAGTGCATTTCATGTTCGTCCAGATTGTCAACAGAGACAGGTCTAAAGGTTCCGAGTCCGACGTGAAGAGTGAGATAGACCAGATGAACACCTTTGGCTTGGATTTCTGCTAGCAGTTCTTTGGTGAAGTGCAGTCCAGCAGTCGGTGCAGCAGCAGAGCCACTCTCTTTAGCGTAGACCGTTTGATAACGTTCACGGTCATCCAATTTTTCATGGATATAAGGTGGTAGTGGCATTTCACCTAGACTTTCCAAAACTTCTAGGAAAATTCCTTGGTATTCAAAGTGGACGATGCGGCCCCCGTGGGTCAATTCTTCTGTAACGACAGCGCTGAGGCGACCATCACCAAAGCTGACACGAGTACCAACCTTGAGGCGTTTGGCAGGTTTAGCCAGAACTTCCCACTCATCACCACTAGTATTTTTGAGTAGGAGAAGTTCCACATGGCCTCCTGTCTCTTCCTTTTGACCATAGAGGCGGGCAGGGAGAACGCGAGTGTCGTTCATGACAAGGGCATCATCAGGTTCCAGCATGTCGATAATGGAGTGGAAGTGTCTATCCTGCATTTCTCTCGTATCACGATTAACGATAAGGAGTTTGGAGGAATCTCGTTTTTCAAGTGGCGTTTGGGCAATCAGTTCCTCAGGTAAGTGGAAATCAAAATCAGCTGTATTCATTTTTTCATCATTCTTTCTAACTTCTAATCTTATCCATTATAACATGTTTCAAGTTTAGACGCTCTTTTTTTAGAAATTAAATCGTTTTCACTTGACAAAAATTGGTCTATACCATATAATAAATATAGAAACATGGAGGATATAAAATGAAAGTTATAAAAGTTGAGAATCAAGTCGAAGGTGGAAAAGTAGCTTTTGAGATTTTGAAGGAAAAATTGTCCAATGGTGCTCAAACATTAGGACTTGCAACAGGAAGCAGCCCGCTTGAGTTTTACAAGGAAATCGTTGAGAGTGACCTTGATTTTTCAAATCTAACCAGTGTGAACCTTGATGAGTATGTAGGGCTTGATGGGGACAATCCACAGTCTTATCGTTACTTCATGCAGGAAAACTTGTTCAACCAAAAACCATTTAAGGAAAGTTTCTTGCCACGTGGTGTTAAGGATAATGCTGAAGAAGAAGTTGAACGCTACAATCAAATTTTAGCTGACCATCCTGTTGATTTGCAAATCTTGGGGATTGGTCGCAATGGACATATCGGCTTTAATGAGCCTGGCACTCCATTTGATAGCCAAACGCATTTAGTAGAACTAGACCAGTCTACTATCGAAGCCAATGCACGTTTCTTTGACAAGATTGAAGACGTTCCAACTCAAGCCATTTCAATGGGAATTAAAAACATCTTGGATGCCAAGTCAATTATTCTTTTTGCTTACGGTGAGTCGAAAGCAGAAGCCATTGCTGGAACAGTGTCAGGCCCAGTAACTGAAAGTTTACCAGCAAGTAGCCTACAAAACCACCCTGACGTGACGATTATCGCAGATGCAGAAGCGCTAAGCTTACTTGAAAAATAAATTCAGAATCACTTGCTCTTTGTAGTGAGTGGTTTTTTGATGCTTATAAGCTAGAAGTGAAATTTTGCTAGTTTTATTTAATCTATAAAATATTTGAATAAAGAAATTATATAAATTTTAACGCAGTAAAAGATATAACAATATAACGATTGAAGCCAAGTATATGTTGTTTTTCCTTTCATAATTTCAATAATAACTAAAATTTTTTAAGTTTACTTAGTAGCGAAGCTATAAAAAAAGTTGTATAATATTCTGAGTTATAAAATTATAATTAAGGAGATTATAATGGGGAAAGATTTATTTAATCCACGCCTTCATAAGTTTTCTATTCGAAAACTAAATGTAGGTGTTTGTTCTGTGCTCTTGTCCACTTTAGTCCTTTTGGGAACAGCTTCTCAAGTTAGTGCTGATGAGACAAGTGAGACAAACTCTTTAAACGAGGTAGCTAAAACAAACCTTGATAAAACAACGGGGACTTCTATATCAGCTACAGATTCTAAAACATCAGAAAAGTCTGAAACACCATCTGTAGTAGAATCCTCTCAACCAACTAAAGAAACAGCAACTTCAAATTCTGGAGCAGAGCCTGCTGATAAAAAGAACAATGACCAATCGGTTATCTCTGAAACATCACAGTCTCCTGTTGAGAAACCAGTTACTTCTCCAGAAGATAAATCTACAGAGAGTGCTAAACCAGAAACTGCAGTTGCTCCAATAATTGCTGAACCTACTGAGACGTCTAGTGCTACTGAACAATCTACACGTTCACGTAGAGTTCGTCGTGATACCCAGGTAACTTCAGTTGCACCAGCTAGTTATGCAGGTGCGGACGATGCGACTCCTGTACCACGTACATCTAAACCAGAATTGTCTGAATCAGAGAAGAAAGAAAGTACACAATTAGCAAAACAAATTAACTGGATTGATTTCTCTGATACAGCAAGCTTGAAAAACTTAGATCCTCAGGGAGGGTTTAAGATTGGAACTACTTATACGAAGGAAATTTCGCCTGGTTATGTAGTTAACTTGACAGTTACTGAGCTTAAACCATTCCACGCTACTGAAATTTATAAAAAGCGTGTGGAAGGAACTTCATCTGCTGGAACTTATGATCCAAATGCAACAAACAGTTATTTAAAAAACTGGAAAGATTATGGAAAAACTCCCCCTCCTGTATCAGGTCAACCACAAGATAAATGGAGTACTATTGGTGGACAAGGTTTTGATACAAAAGGCCATAAAACTCAAATTATCGTACCAGTTGATGGTGTAAACTGGGGGGTTAAATTTAAAATAGAAGCCACTTATCGTGGAAAAAAAGTAAAACCAGCAGTTGTTATGGCTGATGGAGAAGATGCTAACCCTGGTGAATATGGTATTTTTACCACTAACGGTGAAGGTTGGGAATACGTAGGAGAATGGATGAAAGGTCCTCGTGCAAAAGGTCCTTACACTGTTACGACTGAAGAACTTGTTAAGCAGGCTGATAAGACAACAAGAGGTGGTCTACTCATCCTAAAAGATAAGACTATCGATTGGAATAAGTTTTTGAGTCCTGATACAGTTACAGGTGGTCTGGGTAGTCAAGTATTTGGACCAATTGTTTCAGCAAGTAAAGCAGTGCCAGTTGTAATGACCCGTGGGGCTTCTGAGGTAGGTTTTTATGTTGCGACCGCAGGGCAACAGGCACTTATGATGGGATTCTTGGTAGTTGATGGTGGTGATGCGCCAGAAAGTTACGGTGAAGCTCACCATACTATCTCTACACGCGATTCGATAACAAATGCTCAAATAAAGCAACCTTACTTAGGTTCTACAGAAGCAGATATCGATGTGGATTCTAAAAATAACTGGACTTCTGATGATCGTGAGGATGTTTCAGATGAAGGTTCACAGCAATTGCTAACTGCTGATCAATATAGCAATACTAACGACCTCTTGGATTTAAATAAAGCTAAGAATGGCACTTATACTCTTAAGATTAAGGCTAATCCAAATGGTAATGCTAAAGCATATGTCAAAGCATGGGTGGACTTCAATAATAACGGGAAATTTGATGATAATGAAGGCAGCGTAGTTAAAGAAATAACTGCTAATGGAGATCACACTTTAACATTTAATGCAATTCCGAGTCTTAGTGGTGGATTAGTTGACCAACTTGGAATGCGTGTGCGTATTGCGACTAATGCAGGTGATATTGAGAAGCCTACCGGGATGGCATTTAGTGGTGAAGTAGAGGATATGTTGGTTCGTCGTACTTATCCACCTCAAGGTGAAAAGAAAGAAACAACTGGTCTTCAAGGTGAAACACAAAATGCTACAGTTCACTTCACACCTAAAGGACCAGATCGTTCAGACTTTGTAACTAATGCTAGCATGAGTAGCCAAGCGCCACAGATTTTGGATAATCTAGGGAATGTATTGACTCCAACAAACGGCAATACTTATGTGCGTCCTGAAGGGACCTATGTAGTGACTGCTAATGGTGATGATATCGATGTAGTGTTCACACCAAATGCTGACTTCATAGGAACTGCTGAAGGGATTAATATTCGTCGTACAGACTCAAACGGTTCATCAACTAACTGGCAATCAACTGATGCATCAAATCCAAATAAGAATGACATTTTGAACAATATGGATGGTCGCTACATTCCTACTGTTCGAAAGATACCAACATATGAATCGACTGGTGTTCAAGGCCAAGAACAAAACAAAAATCTAATCTTTAATGATGGCGATCCAGCTAAAACGCCAGTGACTCCAGATGCTTCACGCCCTGCGACCTTTGTGGATGCTAACGGCCAACCTATTACTGGTAACTCAGTTCCTGCTACATCCAATGGTCAGTCAGTTGGAACTTATGAGTTAGACCCTAACACTGGTCAAGTCACTTTCAAACCTAACAAAAATTTTGTTGGTACCCCGGACCCAGTTACTGTTCAAGTAAATGATTCTAACGGTGTTCCTTACCGAGCACATTATAAACCGACAGTGACTAAGGTAACCCCAACTAGCACTAACGTAACCAGCACAGGTCCTCAAGGTGTTCCACAAACAGGTACCCCAACCTTCCAAGGTGGTGACCCACTGGTTCCGATCGATGAAGCAGTTGAGCCAACCTTCGAAGATGGAAGCAAAGAGAAGTCTATTCCAGGTCAAGGGACTTACACGATTGCATCAGATGGTACAGTAACCTTCACTCCAGACAAGCAGTTTGTTGGAAACCCAGATCCAGTTACAGTGAAACGTGTGGATAAGAATGGCACTCCAGTTACTGCGACCTACAGTCCAGAGTTTACGAAAGTAACACCAATTGGTACGGGAGATAAGACAGAGGGTCTACAAGGTCAGGTCCAAGAAGGTAAAGTGACCTTCACTCCAGGCCATGACTCTGTTCCATTCCCAGCTGATTCAACTCCACTATTTGACAACGGTACAACTATGAAGGAAGTGCCAAATGTTGGTAAATTCGAAGTGGACGCAGATGGTAAGGTGACCTTCACTCCTGATAAACAGTTCAAAGGTGAAACACCAGAGCTTGAATTGACTCGTGTGGATGCCAATGGAACTCCTGTTACTGTCAAGTACCAAGCAGTAGTGAAAGAAGTAGTTCCAACCAGCACTAACGCAACCAGCACAGGTATCCAAGGTCAACCGCAAAAGGGTACCCCAACCTTCACAGAAGGCAATCCATTGGTTCCAATTGATGATACGAAACCAATGACTTTCGAAGATGGTCAGTCAACAAAAACAGTTCCAGGTGTGGGTGAATACAGCATCAATCTAGATGGATCTATTACCTTTACGCCGGATAAGAAGTACGTTGGAACTCCAGCTCCAGTAACTGTTAGACGGGTAGATAAGAATGGAACTCCAGTCACTGCGACTTATACCCCAACAGTGACTAAAGTGACACCTACAGGGACTAACGCAACCAGCACAGGCCCTCAAGGACTTCCACAAACTGGTACTCCAAGCTTCCAAGGTGGCGATCCACTGGTTCCAATCGATGAAACAATTGAGCCAACTTTCGCAGATGGAAGCAAAGAGAAGACTATTCCAGGCCAAGGAACTTACACAATTGCGCCAGACGGAACTGTAACTTTCACTCCAGACAAACAGTTTGTTGGAAACCCAGATCCAGTCATGGTCAAACGTGTAGATAAGAATGGCACCCCGGTAACTGCGACTTATAGTCCAGAGTTTACTAAGGTGACTCCAACTGGAACAGGTGATAAGACAGAAGGTCTGCAAGGTCAGGTCCAAGAAGGTAAAGTGACCTTCACGCCAGGCCATGATTCTGTTCCATTCCCAGCTTATTCAACTCCACTATTTGACAATGGTACAACTGTGAAAGAAGTGCCAAATGTTGGTAAGTTCGAAGTGGACGCAGACGGAAAAGTGACCTTCACTCCTGATAAACAGTTCAAGGGTGAAACACCAGAGCTCGAATTGACTCGTGTGGATGCCAACGGAACTCCTGTTACTGTCAAGTACCAAGCGGTGGTGAAAGAAGTAGTTCCAACTAGCACTAACGCAACAAGCACAGGCCCTCAAGGTGTTCCGCAAACAGGTACTCCAAGCTTCCAAGGTGGTGACCCACTGGTTCCAATCAATGAAACAGTTGAGCCAACCTTCGAAGATGGAAGCAAAGAGAAATCTATTCCAGGCCAAGGGACTTACACCATTGCGCCAGACGGTACAGTGACCTTCACTCCAGACAAGAAGTTCGTTGGTAAACCAGATCCAGTCACAGTCAAACGTGTGGATAAGAATGGTACAGAAGTCACTGCGACTTACAGTCCAGAGTTTACGAAAGTAACACCAACTGGTACAGGTGATAAGACAGAAGGACTTCAAGGTCAGGTACAAGAAGGTAAAGTGACCTTCACGCCAGGCCATGCCTCAGTTCCATTCCCAGCTGATTCGACTCCACTATTTGACAATGGTACAACTGTGAAGGAAGTGCCAAATGTTGGTAAGTTTGAAGTGGACGCAGAAGGCAAAGTGACCTTCACTCCGGACAAGCAGTTCAAGGGTGAAACACCAGAACTTGAATTGACTCGAGTGGATGCCAACGGCACTCCTGTTACCGTTAAGTACCAAGCGGCGGTGAAAGAAGTAACACCAACAGGAACTGGTGCAACAAGTACAGGTCCTCAAGGTGTTCCACAAACGGGCACTCCAAGCTTCCAAGGTGGTGATCCACTGGTTCCAATCGATGAAACAGTTGAGCCAACCTTCGAAGATGGAAGCAAAGAGAAATCTATTCCAGGTCAAGGAACTTACACGATTGCATCAGATGGAACAGTGACCTTCACCCCAGACAAACAGTTTGTTGGAAACCCAGATCCAGTTACAGTCAAACGTGTGGATAAGAACGGCACCCCAGTTACTGCAACTTATAGTCCAGAGTTTACGAAAGTAACACCAACAGGAACTGGCGCAACAAGCACAGGCCCTCAGGGTGTTCCACAAACCGGGACTCCAACGTTTGCTGGTGGTCATCCACTGGTTCCAATCGATGAAACAGTTGAGCCAACCTTCGAAGATGGAAGCAAGGAAAAGACTATTCCAGGTCAAGGAACCTACACGATTGCGCCAGATGGTACAGTGACCTTCACACCAGACAAGCAGTTTGTCGGAAACCCAGATCCAGTCACAGTCAAACGCGTAGATAAGAATGGCACCCCAGTTACTGCGACTTACAGTCCAGAGTTTACGAAAGTAACACCAACAGGAACTGGCGCAACAAGCACAGGCCCTCAGGGTGTTCCACAAACCGGGACTCCAACGTTTGCTGGTGGTAATCCACTGGTTCCGATCGATGAAACAGTAGAGCCAACTTTCGAAGATGGTAGCAAGGAAAAGAATATTCCAGGCCAAGGAACTTACACAATTGCGCCAGACGGAACTGTAACTTTCACTCCAGACAAACAGTTTGTTGGAAACCCAGATCCAGTCATGGTCAAACGTGTAGATAAGAATGGCACCCCGATAACTGCGACTTATAGTCCAGAGTTTACTAAGGTGACTCCAACTGGAACAGGTGATAAGACAGAAGGTCTGCAAGGTCAGGTCCAAGAAGGTAAAGTGACCTTCACGCCAGGCCATGATTCTGTTCCATTCCCAGCTTATTCAACTCCACTATTTGACAATGGTACAACTGTGAAGGAAGTGCCAAATGTTGGTAAGTTCGAAGTGGACGCAGACGGCAAGGTAACTTTCACACCAGATAAACAGTTCAAGGGTGAAACACCAGAGCTTGAATTGACTCGAGCGGATGCCAACGGAACTCCTGTTACTGTTAAGTACCAAGCAGTAGTGAAAGAAGTAGTTCCAACCAGCACTAACGCAACCAGCACAGGTCCTCAAGGTGTTCCGCAAACGGGCACTCCAAGCTTCCAAGGTGGCGACCCATTGGTTCCAATCGATGAAACAGTCGAGCCAACTTTCGCAGATGGAAGCAAGGAAAAAGTGATTCCAGGTCAAGGAACTTACACGATTGCGCCAGATGGTACAGTGACCTTCACACCAGACAAGCAGTTTGTCGGAAACCCAGATCCAGTCACAGTCAAACGCGTAGATAAGAATAGCACCCCAGTTACTGCAACCTACAGTCCAGAGTTTACGAAAGTAACCCCAACTGGAACTGGCGCAACGAGCACAGGTCCTCAAGGACTTCCACAAACTGGTACTCCAACCTTCCAAGGTGGCGACCCATTGGTTCCAATTGATGAAACAGTAGAGCCAACCTTCGAAGATGGAAGCAAAGAGAAGTCTATTCCGGGTCAAGGAACCTACACGATTGCACCAGACGGAACAGTGGCCTTCACCCCAGACAAACAGTTTGTCGGAAACCCAGATCCAGTTACAGTGAAACGTGTGGATAAGAACGGTACCCCAGTCACTGCGACCTACAGTCCAGAGTTTACGAAAGTAACACCAACTGGTAAAGATACTTCTTCAGTTAACATTAAGGGGCTTGTTCAAACGGGTACGCCAACATTTGAAGGTGGTAATCCGCTTGTTCCAATCGATGAAACTGTGGCAGCAACATTTGAAGATGGATCAACTGAAAAAGTGATTCCAGGTGAAGGAACTTATGCAATCTTACCAGATGGCACCGTTACCTTCACTCCAGAAGCTAATTTTGTAGGAAAAGGAACAGGTGTAACGATTGTCCGCAAGGATAAGAACGGTACTCCAGTTACTGCAAGCTATCGTCCAACAGTTGTCGATCCATCTACTGGTCATGACACGACTTCTACAGGAACCAAAGGCCAACCACAAGTGGCAACGCCAGTGTTTGAAGGACATATCGATCCGACTGTACCACCAACCTTTGAGGATGGTAGTACGACTATGATTGTTCCGGGTGAAGGAAGCTATACAATTGATAAAGATGGTAAGATTACCTTTACTCCAGAACCAGACTTTGTTGGTACAGCTAAAGGATTGGTTGTGAAACGTCTGGATATGTATGGAAATGTAGTTATTGCTCATTACACACCAACTGTCCTTGGACAAACACAAGTGAGTGATGCGACATCAGAAGGTCTTAAAGGTCAAACTCAGACTGGTAAACCAAACTTTACAGGTGATGTCGATCTGACAGTTCCGCCAACCTTTGAAGATGGAACAACTGAAAAAGTCGTTCCAGGTGAAGGAACTTATGTAATCTCACCAGATGGCACCGTCACCTTTACCCCTGAGGCAAACTTTGTAGGACAAGCCAAAGGTGTGAAAGTGATCCGTAAAGATCGCAATGGAAATATCATTTCAGGATTCTATACTCCAACAGTAGTAGAACTTCCTGTAGTTGAAAATCTAGAACAACAAGGCATCACAGAAGAAAGAACTGCTAAAACTCTTCCAAATACGGGTTCTGAGGAGACATCTCACTTGACAGCTGGTCTATTGGCTGCTTTATCAGGTATGGGATTAATTTCTCTAGCTCAAAGAAGAAAATCTGAGGAAGAATAATTATTGGCGAAAGTCATCTAGTAAGTTGTTTTAGATACTTGATTGAAATGACCAGATTCATTGCCATCTAAGAAGATGTCAGTCTAACAGAAAGAGAGAACCAATTGGTTCTCTCTTTTTGGTAATTAGTTTGAAAATCGTTTAATTATTTTGCATCAATTATTCACAATTCTACTAAAGTGGTATAATATAGCTATACGGGGAGGCTCGACTTTGATTTATATAATCGGTTTTATTTGCTTTTTATTTTTAATGTTACTGTTTTGTCGTCTCATTCAGCAATCAAAGAACCCTTCAGGTTTTCTAGGAAAACGAATGATGAAATTGTGGAATAGAGCCTATCTCCCCATGTTTGTATGGGCAATTCGTCATCTGGATAGGACATTTTACCCTGCAATCTTAGATGTAGGAGTTGGGAACGGCCGTTCAACCATCCTGCTGAAAGAAACCTTTCCGCAAAGTACCGTAACTGGAATCGATATTTCAGATACTGCAGTAGCTCAAGCCAGACAGGTAGAGATGACTAATCTAAATTTTGAACGAAGAGACGTTAGGAAGACAGGTTTTTCTGATGAAAGTTTTGATTTAATCACAGCCTTTCAAACTCATTTTCATTGGCAGGACCTAGAGGCTTCTTTTATGGAACTTCAAAGAATACTAAAATCAGACGGGATGATCTTACTGGCTTGTGAATATAACAAGTTGTCTTACTTTTTACCAGAGGTGAAAAGCGAGAAAGCATTTAGACGATTCTTGTTATCAGTAGGCTTTGAGCTTGTAACTAGTCAAAGAAAGGGATCGTGGATCCTTTATAAAATTGTTAAATATTAATGGAGGTACAGTCATGAAACAATTATTTTTATGTTCATACTTTGCTGGAGTCAAAAAGCTTTTTAGCGATTATGCAAAGGAAAAGAATCTAGAAAACAAGGTTTTATTTATTCCTACCGCTGGGAACAAAGAGGATTATATTGCCTATATCGATGAGGCTCAGCAAACATTCAAAGATTTAGGATTTGAGATAGAGGTTCTAGATATTGCTTCTTGTGATCGAGAAACTGTACAGGCAAAGATTTTCCAAAGCAAAATTCTTTATATCTCTGGCGGGAATACCTTTTATTTATTACAAGAATTAAAGAAAAAGCAACTCCTATCTCTTATCAAAGAACAAATAAGAGATGGGATGATCTATGTGGGAGAATCAGCAGGGGCTATCATTACCGCCAAGGATGTTGACTACAATAAGCTCATGGATGACAAGACGGTAGCGAAAGAGTTATCGGATACAACGGGATTGAATGAAGTGGAGTTTTACATCCTTCCACATTATGGTGAGGAGCCTTTTACTGATAGTAGCAAGAAGACCTTTGAAACCTATAAAAATCAGCTCGACTTATTGCGAATGAACAATTCACAAGCTGTTATTGTAAATGATAAAGAAATAAAAGTTGTTTCTGAACAGGATTAAAATATTTTTTTTCGCTATTATGACATCTATTCTAATACGTTGTCCCTTTTAAAAAGAAAAGGGAAGATAATATAAGTTTATGGCAGTTTTCCCTTGACAAATATTCATTTTGCGTGTAAAATGGAATAGATCTTGAACTTGAAGGGAGTGAAAAAAATGTCTAAAACAGTAGTACGTAAGAATGAATCTCTTGACGATGCACTTCGTCGTTTCAAACGTGCGGTTACTAAAGCTGGTACTCTTCAAGAAACACGCAAACGTGAATTCTATGAAAAACCTTCTGTAAAACGTAAACGTAAATCAGAAGCAGCTCGTAAACGTAAAAAATTCTAATTTGAAATGAAAGGCTAGACTTGTCTAGTCTTTTTTTGCATAGTATTTAGAGGAACAAATTCTTATGAAAGAGTATATAAAAGAATATCAAAAGATGCGTGAAAATCACTTGGAAGATTGGGGTTATTGTGCTGATCCGATAGATTGGAAGGAATTTGAAGAGTCAAACAAAAGAATTTTTGAAGAATACTTAACCGATTCAAAAGTATTGTCTGACAAGGTTTTAAGGGTAAAATTGTACAGTAGCTTATTGTTAGATGATATTCAATATTTTGCCTATTATGCGGCGTTTTTAGATGGGGATTATACACAGTTAAACAACGCGCTATGGCAAACAGGAAGAACTGAGTTGATGAGAGGCGGTTTGTTAGCAAGTGGAACCATTTACACAGATGGAATTTTGAAAGGCTTGTTTACCTCTTTTGCTTGTAACGATTTTTCAGTCATTCCATCATTCATCCTCATAGATTTACCCTTGTTGAAAGGAACCTATTATCCGGAAAATGTGATGAATCTTTTATACGCTCTTTATTATCAAGATGAAGAAAGATTATCCGAGTCGCTCTTGCGTGCACAACAGTTTTTAGGGAAGAAAAAACGAACTGGTATGGAAGAATTTTCTGTTCGGTATTTTATAAGTTTGGCAAGAAAAGATGCAGTTGCATTAAGTGAGTCCTTACAAAACTTATGCCAAGCTTATCAGAGACGAGGTTACCCCTATGAAAAAATTGATAAGTGCTTTGCGGATGAGATTCATGGTCTATATCGATTGATACGATTTTTTGACCATTCCTTGTTCGAAGAAGTCAGCATGCCATCTCATAAGACTTTTTTGAAGGAGTTTGAAGAATGGCAAGTCCAAAATCAGTTTCCACAAGGTCAACAGTTCTATACCTATCCTCAAGATATGGCTGATGCAAACAGAATGTTAACAAAAGGTTTTCCAAGAATTTACTTAGAAAAATCTGGAAGGGATTTGGTGATAGACGTTGACCGATTTGCAGTAGATTTGTCTCGGTTAATTTGAAAGCGTACGAAAAGACTTCCTAGTTAAATCTTTTCCCAAGTAACATCAAATAAATACTGTAAATCCTGCAAAAAAAGGAAACTTCCAACTACAATCTGATATAATAGTAAGGAGAACTCGATTGAAGGAGGAAATTATGTCGGTTTTAGTAAGAGATGTCATTGAAAAACTCAGACTAGATATTGTCTATGGTGAAGGCGAATTACTTGAAAAAGAAATCAATACTGCGGACATTATGAGACCTGGTCTTGAAATGACGGGCTATTTTGATTACTATACACCAGAACGGATTCAGCTGTTAGGGATGAAGGAGTGGTCCTATTTAGTTGCCATGCCTGCCCAGAACCGTTATCAAGTTTTGAAGAAAATGTTTCTACCTGAAACACCTGCGGTTATCGTGGCCCGTGGCCTGGTGGTACCAGAGGAAATGTTGAGGGCTGCTAGGGAATGCAAGATTGCGATTTTAACCAGTCGAACAGCAACCAGTCGTTTATCTGGAGAGTTATCCAGCTACCTTGATTCCCGTTTGGCTAAACGTACCAGTGTGCATGGTGTCTTGATGGATATCTATGGCATGGGTGTCTTGATCCAAGGAGATAGCGGTATCGGTAAGAGCGAGACAGGTCTTGAACTTGTGAAGCGTGGACACCGTCTAGTAGCTGACGATCGTGTAGATATTTATTCTAAGGATGAGATGACTCTTTGGGGCGAACCTGCTGAAATCTTGAAACATTTACTTGAGATTCGTGGAGTTGGGATTATCGATATCATGAGTCTCTATGGTGCAAGTGCCGTAAAAGATTCTTCACAAGTTCAGCTAGCAGTTTATCTAGAAAATTACGATACGCATAAGACCTTTGACCGTCTAGGAAACAATGCCGAAGAACTCGAAGTTTCTGGTGTAACGATTCCGCGTATCCGCATCCCAGTAAAAACAGGACGAAATATCTCCGTTGTCATTGAGGCGGCTGCCATGAACTACCGTGCTAAAGAAATGGGCTTTGATGCGACACGTTTATTTGAAGAACGCTTGACAAATCTAATCGCTCAAAATGAGGTGAAACATGATTAATCCAGTCGCATTTGAAATTGGTCCCTTTGCTATTCGTTGGTATGCTTTGTGTATTGTAGCTGGTTTGGTTCTGGCAGTCTACCTTGCCATGAAAGAAGCTCCTAAAAAGAAAATCCTATCAGATGATATTTTGGATTTTATCCTGATTGCTTTTCCTGTAGCTATTTTAGGTGCTAGGCTATACTACGTACTCTTTCGCTTAGATTATTATCTGCAAAATCCAGGTGAAATCATCGCCATCTGGAATGGCGGCTTGGCCATTTACGGAGGTTTGATAGCGGGCGCTATTGTCCTTTATATCTTTGCAGATAGAAAGCTGATCAATACTTGGGATTTCTTAGATATTGCAGCACCGAGCGTCATGGTTGCCCAGAGTTTAGGGCGCTGGGGGAACTTCTTTAACCAAGAAGCCTACGGTGCAGCAGTAGATAGTCTGGATTATTTGCCGGGCTTTATCCGTGACCAGATGTACATCGATGGTAGCTACCGTCAGCCGACCTTCTTATATGAGTCGGTTTGGAATTTGATTGGATTTGCTTTGATTCTGATTTTTAGACGAAAATTGAAGGGAATCAGACGTGGTCATATCACTGCTTTCTACTTGATTTGGTATGGCTTTGGTCGTATGATTATCGAAGGGATGCGGACGGATAGTCTCATGTTCTTTGGTCTGCGAGTTTCCCAATGGTTATCAGTTATCCTTATCGGACTCGGTATTTTTATCATACTTTATCAAAATCGAAAGAAAGCCCCTTTCTATCATACAGAGGAGGAAAAATAAATGTTAGAAGTAGCATATATACTTGTTGCGATTGCTTTGATTGTCTGTTTAGTCTATTTGACAATCACGATTCAAAAAGCAGGTCGTATGATTGATGAGACAGAGAAAACCATCAAAACGTTGAGCTCAGATGTGAACGTTACCTTGCATCAGACTAATGAATTGTTGGTTAAGGTCAATGTGTTAGCAGACGATATCAATATCAAAGTTGCGACGATTGATCCACTCTTTACGGCGGTGGCAGACTTGTCTGAGTCAGTTTCTGACCTCAACCAACATGCGCGTGTTTTAGGCAAAAAAGCTTCATCTGCTGGTTCAAAGACCATCAAAACAGGTGCAGGCTTGTCAGCTCTTCGCGTCGCAAGTAAATTTTTCAAAAAATAAAAAAGGAGAAATCTCATGGGAAAACTATCCTCTATCCTTTTAGGAACAGTTTCAGGTGCAGCTCTTGCTTTGTTTTTGACGAGTGACAAGGGCAAGCAAGTTTGTAGTCAAGCTCAGGATTTTCTAGATGATTTGAGAGAAGATCCAGAATATGCTAGAGAGCAGGTTTGTGAAAAACTAACAGAAGTGAAGGAACAGGCAACTGACTTTGTGCTGAAAACAAAGGAACAAGTAGAATCTGGTGAAATCACTTTTGATAGTGTCCTTGACCAAGCTAAAACCTGTGCTCGACAAGCGACGGAAGCATCGAAGGAAACCTTTAACAATCTTAAGGAGCAATGGCAAGAACAGTCAGCAACTCCAGACGTTGCTGAAGGCCAAGAAGAAATCATCATCGATATTACTGAAGTATAAGGTATCACCATCTCTGGTTTTTGGAGATGGTGATTTTTATCTGCAAGTCTGTCTTTGTGGTATAATAAATACTATGCAGAAAAAACCAACGTCCGCCTACGTGCATATTCCCTTTTGCACACAGATTTGTTATTATTGTGACTTTTCAAAAGTATTTATCAAGAATCAACCAGTAGATAGTTACCTGGAGCATCTGCTAGAAGAGTTTCGTTCTTATGATATCCAAAAGTTGTCAACCCTCTATATCGGAGGTGGGACACCAACAGCCCTGTCAGCTTCACAACTAGAAGTGCTCTTGGATGGCTTGACTAAACACTTGGACTTGTCGGTCTTAGAAGAATTAACCATTGAAGCTAACCCAGGAGATCTGGACGCTGATAAGATTGCGGTTTTGAAAAACTCGCCAGTCAATCGTGTTTCCTTAGGTGTGCAAACTTTTGATAACAAAATGCTGAAAAAGATTGGGCGCAGTCATTTGGAGAAGGATATTTATGAAAATATCGACCGTCTTAAATTGGCTGGTTTTGACAATATCTCCATCGACCTAATCTACGCTCTTCCTGGTCAGACTATGGATCAGGTCAAGGAGAATGTGGCTAAGGCCATTTCGCTTGATATTCCTCATATGAGTCTTTATAGCTTGATTTTGGAAAATCATACAGTCTTTATGAACCGCATGCGACGTGGGAAATTGCCCCTACCCAAGGAAGAGTTAGAAGCGGAGATGTTTGAGTACATCATCGCAGAACTGGAGCGAGCTGGTTTTGAGCATTATGAGATTTCCAATTTCTCTAAACCCGGATTTGAAAGTCGCCACAATCTCATGTACTGGGACAATGCCGAGTATTATGGTATCGGTGCGGGTGCTTCAGGTTATGTGAATGGGGTGCGTTATAAAAATCATGGTCCTGTCCGCCACTATCTCAATGCGGTAGAGGCAGGAAATGCTCGGATTACAGAAGAACACCTGAGTCAAAGGGAGCAGATGGAAGAAGAAATGTTCCTAGGCCTCCGGAAAAAATCCGGGGTTTCCATGGCGCGATTTGAGGAGAAATTTGGACAGTCCTTTGATGGACTTTATGGCGAGATCATCAGAGACTTGGTTCAACAAGGACTTATGCAGATCGACGGTGATCGTGTCCGAATGACAAAGAGAGGTCTCTTCTTAGGAGACACTGTAGCAGAACGATTTATTTTGGAGTAGAACAATGGGCTTAACTTATCAAATGAAAATGAAAATTCCTTTTGATATGGCGGACATGAACGGTCATATCAAACTTCCAGATGTGATTTTGCTGTCCTTGCAAGTATCAGGTATGCAGTCGATTGAACTGGGAGTTAGCGACAAGGATGTGTTGGAACGTTACAATCTGGTCTGGATTATTACAGACTATGCGATTGACGTGGTTCGCTTGCCTCGCTTTGCTGAGGAGATTACGATTGAAACAGAAGCATTGACTTACAATCGTCTTTTTTGCTACCGCCGTTTCACTATCTATGATGAAGCAGGTCAAGAAATCATTCGCATGGTAGCAACCTTTGTTCTTATGGACAGAGACAGTCGGAAAGTTCATGCTGTCGAACCGGAGATTGTTTCGCCTTACCAGTCTGAGTTTGATAAAAAACTCATACGTGGGCCAAAGTATACAAATCTAGAAGAGCCAATCAGTAAAGACTACCATGTTCGTTTTTACGATTTGGATATGAATGGTCATGTTAATAACAGTAAATACTTGGATTGGATTTTTGAGGTTATGGGAGCAGACTTTTTGACCAAGTATATTCCAAAGAAAATCAATCTCAAATATGTCAAAGAAGTGCGACCAGGTGGCATGATTGCTTCAGCTTATGAACTCAAGGGACTAGAAAGCAAGCATGAGATTATCAGTGATGGCGAGATTAATGCCCAAGCTATGATTACGTGGCAAGAAATTGAAGGCAATTAGAAAGGACGATATGGCTTATAAAGGTTATTTAATTGATTTAGACGGAACCATTTACAAGGGGAAAGACCGAATTCCCGCGGGTGAGGCTTTTGTCCATGAGTTACAAAAAAGAGAAATTCCCTATCTCTTTGTGACCAATAATACAACTCGTACTCCTGAGAGTGTTCAAGAGATGTTGGCTCAGAATTTTAACATTAATACACCTCTATCAACTGTCTACACAGCGACTTTGGCAACCATCGACTATATGAACGACTTGGGACTGGAAAAGACAGTCTATGTCATTGGTGAAGCAGGGCTCAAGGATGCTATCCAGGCGGCAGGTTATGCGGAAGACAAGGAAAATCCTGCCTATGTGGTAGTTGGACTGGACTGGCAAGTCGACTATGAAAAATTTGCGACGGCGACTCTAGCCATTCAAAAGGGGGCTCACTTTATCGGAACCAATCCTGACCTCAATATCCCGACGGAACGTGGTCTCTTGCCTGGTGCTGGTTCACTGGTGACACTTCTTGAAGCAGCAACACGTGTAAAACCAGTTTATATCGGAAAACCAAATGCTATCATCATGGACAAGGCGGTAGAGCACTTAGGTTTGAAAAGAGAAGAATTGCTCATGGTTGGGGACAATTACCTGACGGATATCCGAGCAGGAATTGACAATGGCATTCCAACGCTCTTGGTGACGACAGGTTTTACCAAAGCAGAAGAAGTGGCGGACTTGCCAATCGCACCAACTCATGTGGTGTCTAGCCTTGCGGAGTGGAATTTCGATGAAAACTAAACTGACCTTTTGGGGAAGTATGCTCTTTTTCCTCTCCCTTTCTATCCTACTGACCATTTATCTGGCATGGATTTTCTATCCTTTGGAAATTGAGTGGCTGAACTTAGCGAATCGAGTCTATCTAAAGCCCGAAACCATTCAGTACAATTTTCATATCTTAATGAATTACCTGACCAATCCCTTTAGTCAGGTCTTGGAGATGCCAGATTTTCGTTCATCAGCTGCAGGTTTACACCATTTTGCGGTGGTGAAAAATCTCTTCCACTTGGTTCAGCTAGTCACTTTGGTGACACTTCCAAGTTTCTATTTCTTTGTTAGAAAGATTGTGAAAAAAGGATTTCTACCTCTATATCGTAAAAGTATTCTGACTTTAGTGCTATTGCCTCTAGTCATTGGGCTTGTAGGAGTGTTGATTGGTTTTGAGCAATTCTTTACTCTTTTCCATCAGATTCTCTTTGTGGGAGATGATACCTGGCTTTTTGATCCAGCAAAGGATCCCGTTATTTGGATCTTACCAGAGACTTTCTTTCTCCATGCCTTTTTACTTTTCTTTGCTTTGTATGAAGGAATGTTTGGTTTCCTTCTCGCTAAAGCTGCAAGGAAATAGTGGAAAAAATTCTGTATTTTTAATAAAAACCGAGAGAAGTTGCTCTACTCCCTATTTATTGTTAGGTTATCCTAAAGATAAACTTGCAAAGCAGGAGATTTTTGCAGAAAACAGTCTATTTTCTATGAAAAAATAGGCTTTTTTTCTAAAAATACCTAGTCAAGCGCTTTATTTTTTTGTATAATAGAAATAGCAAGTATAGATAAAAGAAGAGAAAAGCATGATTACACTATTTTTATCACCGAGTTGTACATCATGTCGTAAGGCAAAGGCTTGGTTAGAAACGCATAAAGTGCCCTTTCAAGAGCATAATATTATGACTAGTCCTTTAACAAGAAAAGAATTACAACATATTCTTTCCTTGACCGAAAATGGTACTGATGACATCATTTCAACTCGTTCAAAAATTTTTCAAAAATTGGATATTGATGTAGAGAGTATCTCGGTATCGGAGTTGCTTCAGTTGATTGAGCAATATCCTAGTCTTTTGCGTCGCCCAATTATTATAGATACCAAACGCATGCAGATCGGTTTTAATGAAGATGAGATTCGTGCTTTTCTCCCTCGTAGTTACCGTAAACAAGAATTGAAAGAAGCAACATTGAGAGCTGGTATTGGATAGATGAACAAACAGTATAGTTACCCACTAGATTTGTCGTGGAGCACTGAAGAACTTGCTTCAGTGCTTTCTTTTTTTAATGATGTTGAAGCTGCTTATGAAGATAAGGTAGAAGCAAAAAAACTGCTAGAGTCTTACAAGGAATTCAAATTGGTCGTGCCAAGCAAGAGTGAAGAGAAACGTTTGGGACGAGAATTTGAAACAGTTAGTGGTTATTCGCTTTACCGAGCAGTTCAGGCTGCCAAGGAAAAAAGAGAAGGGAAGATTTCTCTTGAAAACTAAATTTGAATTTGCCAAACAAATTGTGAAGGAAGCTGCTGCCTATATTTTGGCTCACATGAAAGAAGATTTGCAGGTTGAGCGCAAGTCTTCCCCTACTGACTTGGTGACGCGTTTGGACAAGGAGATCCAGGAACTCTTGGTTGAACGGATCAAGTACTCCTATCCTGAGGACTTGATTTGCGCGGAAGAGGGTTGTTTACGTGCTGCAGTCGGTCAAGGTTCCGTTTGGGTGATTGATCCCATTGACGGTACCAATAACTTTGTCGCTCAGCAGGAAGATTTTGCCGTGATGTTGGCTTATTTTGAAAATGGGGTTGGCAAATTTGGCATCATCTATGATGTCATGAAAGGTGATTGTTACCATGGTGGTGGTGCCTTTCCTCCTTTTCGCAATAATGAGCCCTTACCGCCTTTTAAAAAGAAACCTCTTCAAGAATTTTTAGTTGCTGGTAACTCAGGTATGTTTGAAAGCAATGAGTGGGGCTTGGCGGATTTGGGTCGAGCTGCGTTGGGGGTTCGTGTCTACGGCAGTGCGGCCATTAGTTTTGCCAAGGTTTTATCTGGTCGTCTTCTGACTTATATTACCTATCTGCAGCCATGGGATTACGCTTCGGCCAGTATCTTAGGGGAAAGTCTGGGTTATCGCCTTCTTACGGTATCGGGTGAGCCCGCTGATTTTACAACGCGTCAGCCTGTCATGATGGTGCCAATCGAGATGCAAGAGGAGATTCAGTCTTATATCTACGAAAGGAAAGAGAACTAAATGCAATTTCCAGAAGGATTTGTTGAAAAATATGAAGCGATACTAGAAGATGAGGCAAGAGACTTTCTTGCCTCTTTTAAACAAGAAGCGGTTTCGGCTTTTCGGGTCAATCCCTTAAAAGAAAGTCAGTTATCGTTTGCAGATGCTATTCCAAATACACCTTGGGGGTATTATGGTAAGGTTTCTGGAAAGTCACCAGAGCACGCGACCGGTCTTGTTTATTCGCAAGAGCCTGCAGCTCAAATGGTGGCCCAGGTAGCTCAACCCCTTCCCGGTATGAAGGTCTTGGACTTGGCGGCAGCACCAGGGGGAAAATCCACTCAACTAGCAGCTTATCTGGCTAATCAGGGAGTCCTTGTTTCCAATGAAATTTCAAGTAAGCGGGCTAAGATTTTAGTGGAAAATATGGAGCGATTTGGAGCGACAAACGTTGTTGTGACCAATGAATCTGCTGACCGCTTGGCCAAGGTTTTTAAAGGTTACTTTGATGTGATTGTCCTTGATGCACCTTGCTCGGGTGAAGGGATGTTTCGTAAGCAACCAGATGCCATGGATTATTGGAGTACTGATTATCCTAGTCAATGCGCTAGTCTCCAAAGAGAAATTTTAGAAGATGCAGTGACCATGCTTGCTGAAGGTGGCCGTTTGGTCTATTCGACCTGTACTTGGGCACCTGAGGAAAATGAAGAAATCGTCCACTGGTTGCTGGATACTTATGATTTTGAACTGCTTCCAGTTGAGCATGTGAACGGTATGGTAGCAGGAATTGACCTTCCTGAAACGGCGCGGATGTATCCTCATCATTTCAAGGGAGAAGGCCAGTTTGTTGCCCACCTGCAGTTTAAGGGACAAAATCCCGCACCTAAATTCAAAGCTAGCAAGAGCAATCTCAGTCGTGAGCAACTGGCTTTGTGGCAAGAATTTGCCAAAAAACACTTGCGAGTCAATCTAACTGGTATCTTGCAGACTTTTGGAGATCAACTCTATCTCTTGCCAGAGATGCTACCTGATCTAGGCAAACTCAAAATTGCCCGAAATGGACTCCATCTGGGGACTTTTAAAAAGAAACGCTTTGAACCAAGCTTTGCTCTGGGATTAGCATTGAAACCAAGCCAAGTAAAACAAAGTGTTGAAATCAATGATGAGGACTTTGTAAAATATGTGGCTGGTGAGACTGTTCAATTGTCTGAAGCTCGACCAAATGGCTGGTACCAAGTTGTGGTTCAAGGAAACGGATTGGGCTTTGCCAAGGTAACGGGAAATGTTTTGAAAAATTATTATCCAAAAGGGCTCAGATTCAGGTGAAAAAGCTAGTCAAAGAGCCTATTCTATGTTATAGTGGAAGTATGAGTTTTTTCTGATCGTCTTTCATTATTACTTATATTATACGATGGAATTGTCCGCTCCTAAGAATGACTAGATAAAATAAAGCGGGACAATCATTGATGATTATTGGATGATCAGGACAAACGGAAGAAATCAGAACATTTATCATTATGTTCAAGGAGAATAACAGTGAAAAAAAGAAAAAAGCTCGTCATGTCTCTTGCAGCTCTTTTGATGGCAGGTTCTCTTGCAGGATGTGCTAGCTGGATTGATCGTGGAGAATCCATGACAGCCGTTGGTTCAACTGCTCTTCAGCCTCTTGTCGAAGCGGCAGCAGATGAATTTGGTTCTAGAAACATCGGAAAAACAGTTAATGTTCAAGGTGGTGGATCGGGTACAGGACTATCACAAGTCCAGTCTGGAGCAGTTGACATCGGGAACTCTGACGTCTTTGCAGAGGAAAAAGAAGGAATCGATGCTTCAGCCCTAGTAGACCACAAGGTTGCAGTGGCTGGTCTTGCAGTGATTGTAAACAAGGAAGTGGATGTTGAAAATCTCACAACCGAGCAACTTCGCAAAATCTTTACAGGTGAAGTGACCAACTGGAAAGAAGTTGGGGGCAAAGACATGGCAATTTCAATCATCAACCGAGCAGCAAGTTCTGGTTCACGAGCGACGTTTGATACGGTTGTTATGAATGGCCAAGCGGCAATGCAGAGCCAAGAACAGGATTCTAACGGGATGGTCAAGTCGATTGTATCCCAAACGCCTGGAGCCATTTCTTACCTGGCTTTTGCCTATGTAGATGACTCCGTGAAAAGCATGAAACTGAATGGGTATGAACCTACGTCTGAAAATGTAACGACCAACAACTGGCCTTTGTGGTCTTACGAACATATGTACACACTTGGTCAGCCAAATGAGTTAGCTGCTGAATTCCTGAATTTCATCCTCTCAGATGAAGCCCAAAATGGAATTGTTAAGGGCATGGGCTATATCTCTATCAATGAAATGAAAGTCCAAAAGGATGCTTCAGGTACCGTTACAGCAGTAGAAGGAGGTCAATAATGAATCAAGAAGAATTATCTAAAAAATTACTCTCTCCTTCAAAGAACTCTCGGCTTGAGAAGTTTGGTAAAGGATTGACCTTCACTTGCCTTTCTTTGATTGTTATCATTGTGGCAATGATTTTGATTTTTGTAGCCCAAAAAGGCTTATCGACCTTCTTTGTCAATGGGGTCAACATCTTTGATTTCCTCTTTGGACAAACTTGGAATCCTTCAGGAAAACAATTTGGTGCCCTTCCAATGATTTTGGGTTCCTTTATTGTGACGATTTTATCAGCTCTCATCGCAACACCCTTTGCTATTGGTGCGGCAGTCTTTATGACCGAAGTCTCACCAAAGGGTGCAAAAATCTTGCAACCAGCCATTGAACTCCTCGTTGGTATTCCTTCAGTCGTCTATGGATTTATCGGTTTACAAGTTGTGGTGCCTTTTGTTCGTAGCGTCTTTGGTGGAACTGGTTTTGGGATCTTGTCAGGGATTTTCGTTCTTTTTGTCATGATCTTACCAACTGTAACCTTTATGACAACAGACAGCTTGCGTGCTGTTCCTCGTCATTACCGTGAAGCCAGTTTGGCTATGGGAGCCACTCGTTGGCAAACCATCTGGCGTGTGACCTTGAAAGCAGCACGTTCAGGTATTTTTACTGCAGTGGTCTTTGGGATGGCGCGTGCCTTCGGTGAAGCCCTTGCTATTCAGATGGTGGTCGGAAACTCAGCAGTTATCCCAACCTCGCTAACAACACCAGCTGCGACCTTGACATCTGTATTGACTATGGGTATCGGAAATACCGTCATGGGAACGGTTGATAATAACGTTCTCTGGTCACTGGCCTTAGTCTTGCTCTTGATGAGTTTGGCCTTTAACAGTGTGATTAAATTGATTACGAAAGAAAGAGGAAAGAAAAACTATGCACGCTAAGAAATTAGATAAACTTGCAACAGCTGTCCTCTATACCATCGCGGGTATCATCGTTGCCATCTTGGCATCCTTGATTCTCTATATCTTGGTGAGAGGGTTACCGCATATCTCTTGGTCCTTCTTGACAGGGAAATCTTCCTCTTATCAAGCAGGTGGGGGTATCGGGATTCAGCTCTACAATTCCTTCTTCCTTTTGGTCATTACCTTGATCATTTCTGTTCCGCTATCTATGGGGGCTGGTGTATTCCTCGCTGAGTATGCCAAAAAAGGACCTGTGACCAATTTTATTCGTACCTGTATTGAGATTTTGTCTTCTCTACCATCAGTCGTTGTGGGTCTCTTTGGTTACTTGATCTTTGTAGTCCAGTTTGAGTATGGATTTTCAATCATTTCAGGTGCCTTGGCCTTGACAGTCTTTAACCTCCCTCAGATGACTCGAAATGTTGAGGACAGTTTAAAACACGTTCACCATACGCAACGCGAGGCTGGTTTGGCCCTTGGAATTTCTCGTTGGGAGACTGTGGTCCATGTCGTCATTCCAGAAGCCCTTCCAGGTATCGTAACGGGTGTTGTTTTGGCATCTGGCCGTATCTTTGGTGAGGCCGCCGCTCTTATCTATACGGCAGGACAATCCGCTCCAGCCCTTGACTGGTCTAACTGGAATATCCTCAGTGTTACCAGCCCTATCTCAATCTTCCGTCAAGCAGAAACCTTGGCTGTCCACATCTGGAAGGTCAACAGTGAAGGAACCATTCCTGATGCTACCATTGTATCTGCTGGTTCTGCCGCCGTGCTCCTCATCTTTATCTTGATTTTTAACTTTGGAGCACGCAAACTCGGAAGCTATTTACACAAGAAATTAACCGCTGCCTAAAGGAGAAGCCATGTCAAAATATAACTGGGATGAAAAGCATATCATCACCTTCCCTGAAGAAAAAGTGGCCCTCTCTACCAAGGATTTACATGTTTACTACGGTAAAAATGAATCCATCAAGGGCATCGATATGCAATTTGAAAAAAATAAAATTACAGCCTTGATTGGTCCTTCTGGATCTGGGAAATCTACCTATCTTCGCAGTCTCAATCGGATGAATGATACCATTGATATTGCCAAGGTAACAGGTCAAATCCTCTACCGAGGGATTGACGTCAACCGTCCAGAAATCAATGTCTATGAGATGCGCAAGCATATCGGAATGGTCTTTCAACGTCCAAATCCATTTGCCAAGTCTATTTACCGCAACATCACTTTTGCTCATGAACGTGCAGGTGTTAAGGATAAGAAAGTACTTGATGAAATTGTAGAAACCTCTCTGAGACAGGCTGCCCTATGGGATCAGGTCAAAGATGACCTCCACAAATCAGCCTTGATGTTTTCTGGTGGTCAGCAACAACGTCTCTGTATCGCTCGTGCCATCTCTGTCAAGCCAGATATCCTCTTGATGGATGAGCCTGCTTCAGCCTTGGATCCGATTGCGACAGCCCAGCTGGAAGAAACCATGTTGGAATTGAAGAAGGACTTTACCATCATCATCGTTACCCACAGTATGCAACAGGCTGCACGTGCAAGTGACTACACAGGATTTTTCTACTTGGGTGATTTGATTGAGTATGATAAGACATCCAATATTTTCCAAAATGCTAAGTTACAGTCAACCAATGACTATGTAACGGGACACTTTGGTTAGAAAGGAAACGGTATGTCAGAAGCGATTTTACAGGTGTCAGACCTGTCCGTTTATTACAATAAAAAGAAGGCCTTGAATAGTGTTTCCCTTTCTTTCCAACCTAAGGAAATAACAGCCTTGATTGGTCCTTCTGGATCAGGAAAGTCTACCCTGCTCAAAGCCATCAACCGCATGGGTGATCTAAATCCTGAGGTGACAACCACTGGATCAGTAGTCTATAATGGTCACAATATCTATAGTCCCCGCACCGATACGGTTGAATTGCGTAAGGAAATCGGTATGGTCTTTCAACAGCCTAATCCTTTCCCTATGTCTATCTACGAAAATGTTGTCTATGGTCTACGTATCAATGGGGTTAAGGATAAGCAAGTTCTTGATGAAGCAGTAGAAAAGGCCTTGCAACGTGCTTCTATCTGGGATGAAGTAAAGGATCGTTTGCATGATTCGGCCATTGGTCTCTCAGGTGGACAACAACAACGTGTTTGTGTTGCTCGTGTCTTAGCAACCAGTCCCAAAATTATCCTCTTAGATGAACCAACTTCAGCTTTGGATCCTATTTCTGCAGGTAAGATTGAGGAAACCTTGTATGGTCTGAAAGATAAATACACCATGCTCTTGGTGACGCGTTCGATGCAACAAGCCTCACGTATCTCTGATAAAACAGGATTTTTCCTAGATGGGGATTTGATCGAGTTTAACGATACGAAGAAGATGTTCCTAGACCCACAAAACAAGGAAACAGAAGATTATATTACAGGAAAATTTGGATAAGGAGTTGAATGATGTTACGATCTCAATTTGAAGAAGATTTGGAGAAATTGCACAACCAGTTCTATGCTATGGGACAAGAAGTGCTCTCGCAGATCAATCGTACAGTGCGTGCCTTTGTCACGCATGACCGTGATTTGGCAAAAGAAGTCATCGAAGACGATGCAGAAGTAAATGAATATGAAGTGAAGTTGGAAAAGAAATCATTTGAAATGATTGCTCTCCAACAACCTGTTTCGCAAGACCTTCGTACCGTCTTGACCGTTCTCAAGGCAGTGTCAGACGTGGAACGCATGGGAGATCATGCAGTGTCTATCGCTGAGGCGACCATTCGTATGAAGGGAGAGCAACGTATCCCTTCTGTTGAAGAAGAAATCAAAAAGATGGGACGCGACGTGAAAAACTTCGTCGAAGCAGCTCTAGATCTCTATCTCAACGGTTCTGTGGATCAAGCCTACGAAGTAGCAGCGATGGACGAAAAAATCAACCATTACTTTGATAGCATCCGTGATTTGGCTACAGAAGAAATTAAGAAAAATCCTGAAGCTATCGTTACAGGCCGTGATTACTTCCAGGTCATTTCTTTCTTGGAACGTATCGGAGACTACGCAAAAAATATCTGTGAATGGGTTGTTTACTTTGAAACAGGTAAGATTGTCGAACTATAAGAAACGGTTTAAATATACAGAAATAAGGCTGATTAAAATAAATCAGTCTTCTTTTTTTATGAAAAGAATTGTTTTACAATCAAAATCTCTAAAAAGGTTGACAACTATTTTTAAAAGAGTTATAATTATTCAGAATTAACAGAAAGGTCGTTTATTTATGAAATTCAAGAAATGGATATTAGTTGTGTGTAGCATGCTTGCCAGTGTGGTTCTAGTAGCTTGCCAGTCAGGTACGGATAGTTCCCAGTCTGCTGTGGACGCTATCAAACAAAAAGGAAAGCTAGTCGTTGCGACCAGCCCAGACTATGCGCCGTTTGAATTCCAATCCTTGGTAGATGGTAAAAACCAAGTGGTTGGTGCAGATATTGATATGGCTCAAGCAATTGCAGACGAGCTTGGGGTTAAACTTGAAATCTCAAGTATGAGTTTTGACAATGTCTTGACCAGTCTTCAAACTGGAAAGGCTGACTTGGCCATTGCAGGAATTAGTGCTACAGATGAGAGAAAGGAAGTCTTTGACTTTTCAATCCCTTACTATGAAAATAAGATGAGTTTCTTGGTTAGAAAAGCTGATTTAGACAAATACAAGGATCTTACAAGCCTCGCAAGTGCCAATATCGCAGCTCAAAAGGGAACTGTGCCAGAAACCATGGTCAAGGAACAATTGCCAAATGCCCAGTTGACATCCTTGACCAATATGGGGGAAGCAGTCAATGAATTGCAGGCTGGAAAAGTGGATGCTGTTCATATGGATGAACCAGTTGCTCTTAGCTACGCAGGTAAAAACTCAGACCTTGTCGTTGCATCTGTTAACTTGACAATGAAAGATGGCGAAGCCAATGCCGTTGCTATTAAGAAGAATCAATCAGACTTGAAAGCAGTAGTCGATAAGGTTATCCAAAAACTGAAAGACGACGGAACCTATCAAAACTATCTTGAAAAGGCAGCGAAACTAACAGAAGTTGAGCAATAAGAAAAAGCAGAGTTGGACTTTAATCCAATTCTGCTTTTATGTATTCTAATAGCTCTTCTAGATTTTCAAGAGTGACTTTGGCGAACTGATAAGGACAGGCGTCCAAATAAGCCTTCTCAAAAAAGTCTAATTTGAGTGAGCTGTGTTTCAAACTGGCAATCTTAGGATAGTGTCTCAAATCAAGCAAAAGACCATCGTGTAGAGGATAGTGGGGTAAGGGACAGGTGTTTTTTTCAAGTAGCTCCTTAATCTGAGCCTGATAGTTCTCTTGAAGGCTCAATCGAGCCAGTCGATTTTTTTCAAATAACTGGCTATCGATGTAAAGAGAAAGAGCCTTTTGCATGATGAGATTGCTGTCATAGTCCAAGATATTTTTGTAGGAAACAAAGGCCTCTTTTAGGGCATTTGGAAGAATGAGAGCGGTAATACGAAGGGCTGGAAAGAGACTGGTTGAGAAGGACTTGATATAAATGACCCGATCCTCAGTATCCAGATAGTGGAAGGTTTGTCCCTTTTTAGAGTCTAAGTCACCTAGATAATCATCCTCTACGATGTAAACACCATACTGGTTTGCTAGATCCAGAATAGCCCTTTTTTCCTGATCAGAATAGGAATGACCTAGGGGATAGTGGAAGCGAGGAATAGTGTAGAAAAACTTGATCTTCCTAGATTTGAACTGTTCTTCTAGTTCGTCAAGGTTGATGCCATCAATTCGGCGTTCAATGGTCTGGTATGCTAGCCCCTGAGCGACCAAGAGGCGATTCATCCGGTGGTAGGTCGGTTGTTCGACCAAAATCTCCGCTCCCTTGCTCGGAAAGTCAATCTGAGAAAGGATAAAGAGAGCTTGCTGGGTACCAGATGTTAGAACCAGTTGATCGGGTTTACAGTAGAGAGCTTGGTTGAAAAGAAGTTGATGGACAGATTGTCTGAGTTCCTCAAGGCCTTCTTGGTTGTCATAGTAGTTGAAGAGGTAGTTTTCTCGGCCTATCAGGGTTTCGTTGACGCAGAGTCGGAAGTCGTCATAGGCACTGGCATGTTCGTCAGTGACTTCGATTTCCAAGTCTTGGTGCTGTCCTTGTTCTAGAACATAGTAGCCACTTTGGGGTTTGGCATAGAGGTATTGTTCATGGCGTAATTCCAGCAGGGCTCGTTGGATAGTGTCCTTGCTACAGTGGAAGTCTTGGCTCAGTTGACGGATGGAGGGAAGCCGGCTACCTGTTGGAAATTTTCCTGATTCGATCCCCTTTTTTAGAAAGGAAACGACTACTTGGTATTTACTTTCTTTCTTCATTCCAGACCTCCGTTAATTTTGTTACATTGTACCTTTTTTTTGCCTCCTTTGCAATGGGAAAAGCATTCCCCCTTTCACAACTAGGAGCAAATGTGGTATACTTAGAAAGTATGATGATTCATTGAACAGAAGATAAGAAAGAGAATGGATAGAAAAGTGCAGGAACCGGTAAAATTATTTCAATACAATACTCTAGGTGCCCTAATGGCTGGTCTCTATGGCGGAACCATGACAGTGGGAGAATTGCTAGAACATGGTGATCTTGGTTTGGGGACTTTGGATTCGATTGACGGGGAGTTGATTGTCCTTGATGGCAAGGCTTATCAAGCCAAGGGATCTGGTCAAACACCTGAAATCGTTGAAGTGGCAGCGGATGCCCTTATTCCCTATGCAGCAGTGGTTCCTCATCAGGCAGAAGTGATTTTTCGTCAGCGCTTTGAGATGACGGATAAGGAATTGGAAAAACGAATTGAGTCCTACTATGATGGGGAAAATCTTTTTCGCTCCATCAAGATTCATGGCGAATTTTCACAAATGCATGTGCGGATGATTCCCAAATCCACACCTGATACCAAGTTTGCTGATGTAGCGACTCACCAACCTGAATATAGCCGTGAAAATGTATCGGGAACTATTGTTGGATTTTGGACACCGGAGATTTTCCATGGAGTGAGTGTTGCAGGCTACCATTTGCATTTTATCTCAGATGATTTGACCTTTGGTGGGCATGTGATGGACTTTGTTATCAAAGAAGGAATGATTGAGGTTGGGGCAGTCGACCAGTTGGATCAACGTTTTCCAGTCCAAGATCGCCAGTATTTATTTGCCAAATTTAACGTTGACGAGATGAAGAAAGATATTGATAAGTCAGAATAGGAGAAAAAGATGACAGTACATATTATCCTCACCATGATCGCTTTGGTTCTCATTCTAGTAAGTGGGACTTGGTATGCCAAAAAACGGTTTAAAATCTCTCTTGCAGTGATGGGCTTGGGGGCAATCGCATTTTTTGTTTCTTCTCAAGTGTTAGAGAAGATGGTTCACCTTCTGATACTTCATCCGCAAAAAGATGGAACCATTCCGCTCATGCAAGAGCAGCCTTTCTTATATGTCCTTTATGGGATTGCCATGGCGGCCCTCTTTGAGGAAACGGCTCGTCTTGTCTTTTTTAAATGGTTGGAGAAAAAGAGAAAGCTAGAAGATCGAGATGCTTTGGCCTATGGTTTGGGACATGGGGGCTTGGAAATGCTCTATCTCGGAATGGGAAGCTTAATCAGTCTTTTGATTCTCTTTTCACTCATCCAGTCTTCAAATACTGATGTAGCCAATCTTCTTCCAAAATCTACGCTCGAAACGGTTCAGTCTCTTTCTGTATGGCAGGTTTATTTACTAGGAGTTGAGCGTATTCTTGCTCTGGTTCTGCAAATTGGTCTCTCTATCTGGGTCTATCAAAGTGTCCGTCAAAAGAAATGTATCTACCTCCTTGCTGCCTATGGTTTGCATGCCTTGTTTGACTTGGCTCCAGCCTTATCTCAGGTTGGATGGATTGCAAATCCGCTTCTAGTTGAGTTTATTCTTCTCGTAGAACTGCTAGTCTTTATCTGGCTAACAAAATCTACATTTTGGAAAAAATCATAAAAAGAGGGGTGACCTCTTTTTTTATGTAAAGATAAAACAAGCTCTTTTTATGGTCGTCAAATGTCTCTAAAAGTGGTATAATGGAATGAATTTTGAAAAAGGAAGAGTGACATGTCAGTAAAAGAAAAAATGCTTGAAATCCTAGAAGGAATCGATATTCGTTTTAAGGAGCCCTTGAAGACCTATACCTATACCAAGGTTGGAGGTCGAGCGGATTATCTAGTTTTGCCACGCAATCGCTATGAGATGGTCCGTGTCGTCCAATTTGCCAATCAAGAGAATATTCCCTGGATGGTGCTTGGAAATGCCAGCAATATCATCGTTCGTGAAGGTGGAATCCGTGGTTTTGTCATCTTGTGTGATAAGCTTAATAGCGTTTCGGTTGATGGCTATACCATCGAAGCAGAAGCTGGAGCTAACTTGATTGAAACGACACGTATTGCCCTCCGTCATAGTTTGACTGGTTTTGAGTTTGCTTGTGGGATTCCTGGAAGCATCGGTGGAGCTGTCTTTATGAATGCGGGTGCCTATGGAGGAGAGATTGCTCATATCTTGCAGTCTTGTCAAGTTTTGACCAAAGAAGGGGAAATCAAGACCTTGTCTGCCAAGGACTTGGCTTTTGGTTACCGCCATTCAGCTATTCAGGATTCTGGGGCCATTGTCTTGTCAGCTAAATTTGCCCTTGCACCTGGAAATCACCAGGTCATTAAGCAAGAAATGGACCGCTTGACGCACCTACGTGAACTCAAACAACCATTAGAATACCCGTCTTGTGGTTCAGTCTTTAAGCGTCCAGTTGGGCATTTTGCAGGTCAGTTGATTTCAGAAGCTGGCTTGAAAGGCTATCGAATCGGTGGTGTTGAAGTATCTGAGAAGCACGCTGGTTTCATGATCAATGTTGCTGACGGTACGGCGAAGGACTACGAGGACTTGATCCAATCTGTTATCGAAAAAGTCAAGGAACACTCAGGTGTCACTCTTGAAAGAGAAGTCCGAATCTTGGGTGAGAAGGAATAAGGTTGGGGTAGAAAAGTTGCTGCTATAACCATTGTAAAGGGGGTGAAAGCCTATCGTGAGTGAAGATGTATGTAGGCAGTTTAATCTCCTACACGAGGTAGTAGCGGCCTGACAGAGCCCTGATCTGTTAATTTATGAAAAAGAAGGAATTTATGACAATTGAAAAAACCAATTATTGAATTCAAAAACGTCTCTAAAGTTTTTGAAGACAGCAACACCAAGGTTCTCAAAGACATCAACTTTGAGTTGGAAGAAGGGAAGTTTTACACTCTTTTAGGAGCATCTGGTTCAGGAAAATCAACCATTCTAAACATCATTGCAGGTTTACTGGATGCGACGACAGGGGATATTTTGCTGGATGGGGTGCGGATCAATGACATCCCAACTAATAAACGAGATGTCCATACGGTCTTCCAATCCTATGCCTTGTTTCCACATATGAATGTGTTTGAAAATGTTGCCTTTCCGCTCCGCTTGCGTAAAATCGACAAGAAAGAAATCGAACAACGCGTAGCGGAAGTTCTCAAGATGGTTCAGTTGGAAGGTTATGAAAAACGTTCCATCCGTAAACTCTCTGGAGGACAACGTCAGCGTGTAGCTATTGCCCGTGCTATCATCAACCAACCTCGTGTGGTCTTGCTGGATGAGCCCTTGTCAGCGCTGGACTTGAAATTGCGGACAGACATGCAGTACGAACTGCGTGAATTGCAACAACGATTGGGAATTACCTTTGTCTTTGTCACTCACGATCAGGAGGAAGCCCTTGCCATGAGTGACTGGATTTTCGTCATGAATGATGGCGAGATTGTTCAGTCTGGAACGCCAGTGGACATCTATGATGAGCCAATCAACCACTTTGTTGCCACCTTTATCGGGGAGTCCAACATCTTGCCAGGAACTATGATTGAGGACTACTTGGTTGAGTTTAACGGCAAACGATTTGAAGCGGTTGATGGAGGGATGAAGCCAAATGAGCCTGTTGAGGTTGTTATTCGTCCAGAGGACTTGCGCATTACCCTTCCTGAAGAAGGCAAGCTCCAAGTCAAGGTGGATACCCAGCTTTTCCGTGGAGTTCACTATGAGATTATCGCCTATGATGAGCTCGGAAATGAATGGATGATCCACTCGACCCGTAAGGCCATCGTTGGTGAGGAAATCGGTCTGGACTTTGAACCAGAAGACATCCACATCATGCGTCTCAACGAAACCGAAGAAGAGTTCGATGCTCGTATCGAGGAGTACGTAGAAATCGAAGAGCAAGAAGCAGGTCTGATTAACGCGATCGAGGAGGAAAGAGATGAAGAAAACAACCTCTAAACTCTTTGTAGTGCCCTACATGCTTTGGATTGCCCTCTTTGTTCTCGCACCCTTGGTCTTGATTTTTGGTCAATCCTTTTTCAACATTGAAGGCCAGTTTAGTTTAGAAAACTATAAATCCTACTTTGCGTCACAAAACTTGACCTATCTCAAAATGAGCTTCAACTCTGTGCTTTATGCAGGGATTGTGACCTTGGTAACACTGCTCATCAGCTATCCAACAGCCCTCTTTTTGACCCGTCTTAAGCACCGTCAGCTCTGGCTCATGCTGATTATTCTGCCAACCTGGATCAATTTGCTCCTAAAGGCCTATGCCTTTATCGGGATTTTTGGTCAAAATGGCTCTATTAATCAATTTTTGGAATTTATCGGAATCGGTTCGCAGCAGTTGCTCTTTACGGATTTCTCCTTTATCTTTGTCGCAAGCTACATTGAGCTTCCCTTTATGATTTTGCCGATTTTCAATGTCTTGGACGATATGGATAACAACCTCATCAATGCCAGCTATGACCTCGGTGCGACCAAGTGGGAGACCTTCCGCCATGTTATCTTCCCCCTTTCTATGAACGGGGTGAGAAGTGGGGTTCAGTCTGTCTTTATCCCTAGTTTGAGTCTCTTCATGCTGACACGTTTGATTGGTGGGAACCGCGTTATCACGCTGGGAACGGCTATTGAGCAGAACTTTCTAACCAATGACAACTACGGTATGGGTTCTACCATCGGGGTGATCCTTATCCTGACCATGTTCATCACCATGTGGGTGACCAAGGAAAGGAGAGAACGATGAAAAAATTTGCCAATCTCTACCTAGCCTTTGTCTTTATCATCCTTTATTTGCCAATTTTTTACTTGATTGGCTATGCATTTAATGCTGGCGATGATATGAACAGCTTTACAGGCTTTAGCTTGAGCCATTTTAAAACCATGTTTGGTGATGGTCGCCTCATGTTGATCCTCACCCAAACCTTTTTCTTGGCCTTTCTATCAGCCTTGATTGCGACCATTATCGGGACTTTTGGTGCTATCTATATCTACCAGTCTCGTAAGAAATACCAAGAAGCCTTTTTATCACTCAATAATATCCTCATGGTTGCGCCTGACGTTATGATTGGTGCTAGCTTCTTAATTCTCTTTACCCAGCTTAAGTTTTCACTTGACTTTTTGACGGTTTTATCTAGTCACGTGGCCTTTTCCATCCCTATCGTGGTCTTGATGGTCTTGCCTCGCCTCAAGGAGATGAATGATGACATGATTCATGCGGCCTATGACTTGGGAGCCAGCCAGTTTCAGATGTTTAAGGAAATCATGCTTCCTTACCTGACTCCGTCTATCATTGCAGGTTATTTCATGGCCTTCACCTATTCGCTGGATGATTTTGCCGTGACCTTCTTTGTGACGGGAAATGGCTTTTCAACCCTATCAGTTGAGATTTACTCTCGAGCTCGCAAGGGAATTTCGCTGGAAATCAATGCCCTGTCTGCCCTTGTCTTTCTCTTTAGTATTATCCTAGTTGTTGGCTATTACTTCATCTCACGTGAGAAGGAGGAGCAAGCATGAAAAAACTCTATTCATTTTTAGCAGGAATTGCAGCAATTATCCTTGTCTTGTGGGGGATTGCGACTCATCTAGACAGTAAAATCAATAGCCGAGACAGTCAGAAATTGGTTATCTACAACTGGGGGGACTATATCGATCCCGAACTCTTGGAGAAATTCACAGAAGAAACAGGAATCCAAGTTCAGTACGAGACCTTTGATTCTAACGAAGCCATGTATACCAAAATCAAGCAGGGTGGAACGACCTATGATATTGCTATCCCGAGTGAGTACATGATCAATAAGATGAAGGACGAAGACCTATTGGTTCCTCTTGATTATTCAAAAATTGAAGGAATCGAAAATATCGGACCTGAGTTCCTCAACCAGTCTTTTGACCCGGGCAATAAATTCTCCATTCCATACTTCTGGGGGACCTTGGGAATTGTCTACAATGAAACCATGGTAGATGAGGCGCCTGAGCATTGGGATGACCTCTGGAAGCCAGAATACAAGGATTCCATCATGCTCTTTGATGGGGCGCGTGAGGTGCTGGGACTCGGGCTTAACTCACTCGGTTACAGTCTCAACTCCAAGGATCCTCAGCAGTTGGAAGAGACAGTGGATAAGCTCTACAAATTGACTCCAAATATCAAGGCCATTGTGGCAGACGAGATGAAGGGCTACATGATTCAGAACAATGCTGCTATCGGTGTGACTTTCTCTGGGGAAGCCAGCCAGATGTTGGAGAAAAATCCTAATCTCAAGTATGTCGTTCCGACAGAGGCCAGCAATCTCTGGTTTGACAACATGGTCATTCCAAAAACCGTGAAAAACCAAGATGCAGCCTATGCCTTTATCAATTTTATGTTAAAACCCGAAAATGCTCTGAAAAATGCTGAGTATGTGGGCTACTCAACACCAAACCTACCAGCCAAGGAAATGCTCCCAGAGGAGACTCGTGAGGACAAATCCTTCTATCCAGACGCTGATACCATGAAACACCTAGAAGTTTATGAGAAATTTGACCATAAATGGACAGGTAAATATAGTGACCTCTTCCTACAGTTTAAAATGTATCGGAAGTAGGAGATATGCTTTCTTGTCAGTTTTCCTAGTTGACGCAGAACCCAAAAAACGATATAATAAGAAAGTTGAGAATTGATTTTCAGTTGTCTTAGCCCAGAGAAATGGCGGTGCTGCGAGCCATCTAAGGTAGGAAGTCATGCTACTCAATCATACAATTGCATAAGAATAAGAGAATGACAAGTTCATTGAATGAAGGTGGTACCGCGGTTTTTCGCCCTTCGTGATGTGAGCTTGTCTTTTGATTTTTGGAGGTGTTTATGAAGACATTTCTTGTCAAACAAAAGTTTCGTCTTGGAGGCGAACGCTTCGATATCAAGGATGATAGAGGAGTAGTGAACTATCAGGTGGAGGGATCATTTTTCCAAATTCCTAAGACCTTTACCATCTATGACGCCTATGGTGAGCAAGTCAGTGAGATTAGTAAAGAATTTTTCACTTTGCTTCCTCGCTTTACTATCCAGTTACGAAACGGTTCCAATTTCGTCATTCGCAAGAAGTTGACCTTCTGGCGAGATAAGTATGAGTTTGACAATCTAGGGCTTCGTATCGAGGGCAATATCTGGGATTTGAATTTCAAATTGCTGGATGACCGCGACCAAGTGATTGCCGAGATTCGGAAAGAAATTTTCCATTTGACCTCAACCTACACCGTAACCGTCTATGAAGACTCGTATGCAGATTTGGTCATTTCCCTTTGTGTCGCGATTGACTATGTGGAGATGCTGGAAAGCCAATCAAATTAAACAAGTAAATAAGGAGATATTATGAAACAACTATCTAGTGCTCAAGTTCGCCAAATGTGGCTAGATTTCTGGGCAAGCAAAGGTCACTCTGTAGAACCATCAGTGAGCTTGGTTCCAGTAAACGATCCAACTCTTTTGTGGATCAACTCTGGGGTAGCAACCCTTAAGAAATATTTTGACGGAACCATTATCCCTGAAAATCCACGTATCACCAATGCGCAGAAAGCTATCCGTACTAACGATATTGAAAATGTAGGGAAGACTGCGCGTCACCATACCATGTTTGAAATGTTGGGGAACTTCTCTATCGGTGATTACTTCCGTGATGAAGCTATCACTTGGGCTTATGAGCTTTTGACAAGCCCTGAGTGGTTTGACTTCCCTGCTGAAAAACTGTACATGACCTATTATCCAGACGATAAGGATTCTTATAACCGCTGGATTGAAGTAGGAGTGGACCCAAGCCACTTGATCCCAATCGAAGACAACTTCTGGGAAATCGGTGCTGGACCTTCTGGACCTGATACTGAGATCTTCTTTGACCGTGGAGAAGCCTTTGACCCAGAAAATATCGGTCTTCGCCTGCTTGCAGAGGATATCGAAAACGACCGTTATATCGAAATCTGGAACATCGTTTTGTCACAATTTAACGCCGATCCTGCTGTACCTCGTAGTGAGTACAAGGAATTGCCACACAAGAATATTGATACGGGTGCTGGTTTGGAGCGTTTGGTGGCGGTTATCCAAGGAGCTAAGACCAACTTTGAAACTGACCTCTTCATGCCAATCATCCGTGAAGTTGAGAAATTGTCTGGTAAGGTTTATGACCAAGATGGCGACAACATGAGCTTCAAGGTCATTGCTGACCATATCCGTTCTCTTTCATTTGCCATCGGTGATGGTGCCCTTCCAGGAAATGAAGGTCGTGGTTATGTTCTTCGTCGTTTGCTCCGTCGTGCGTCTATGCACGGTCAAAAATTGGGTATCAACGAGCCTTTCCTTTACAAACTCGTTCCAACAGTTGGAAAAATCATGGAAAGCTACTACCCAGAAGTCCTTGAAAAACGTGACTTTATCGAGAAAATCGTGAAGAGCGAGGAAGAGTCATTTGCTCGTACCCTTCACTCAGGTCAACACTTTGCAGAAACCATTGTAGCTGATTTGAAAGCGAAAGGTCAAAACGTTATCGCTGGGCAAGATGTTTTCAAACTCTACGACACTTACGGATTCCCAGTTGAATTGACAGAAGAAATCGCTGAAGAAGCAGGAATGACTGTAGACCGTGAAGGCTTTGAAGCAGCCATGAAAGAACAGCAAGAACGTGCGCGTGCGTCTGCTGTTAAGGGTGGCTCAATGGGAATGCAAAATGAAACCCTTCAAAACATTACAGTAGAAAGTGTCTTCAACTACAATGCTAGTCAATTGCCTTCTAAACTGGTGGCTATCGTAGCTGAAAACGCTGAAGTAGAAGCTGCTTCAGAAGGAACTGTCTCTCTTATCTTTGCAGAGACTCCATTCTACGCGGAAATGGGTGGACAGGTGGCTGACCACGGTCAAATCTTGGACGCTGCTGGAAATGTCGTGGCTACTGTGACAGATGTTCAAAAAGCTCCAAATGGACAAGCTCTTCATACTGTTGAAGTTCTTGCACCACTTGCGTTGAACCAAGAATACACCTTGGCTATCGATACCAACCGTCGTCATCGTGTTATGAAGAACCACACAGCCACTCACTTGCTCCATGCGGCTCTTCACAATATCCTTGGCCACCATGCGACACAAGCAGGATCTCTGAACGAAGTAGAATTTCTTCGCTTTGACTTTACTCACTTCCAAGCTGTGACTCCTGAAGAGTTGCGCGTCATTGAACAGCAAGTCAATGAGAAAATTTGGGAAGCAATTGCTGTAGAAACTGTTGAGACAGATATTGACACGGCTAAAGAAATGGGAGCTATGGCCCTCTTTGGTGAGAAATACGGTAAAGAAGTCCGTGTTGTAACTATAGGTGATTACTCAGTGGAACTCTGTGGTGGTACCCACGTTGGCAACACTTCTGAGATTGGTCTCTTCAAGATTGTCAAAGAAGAAGGAATCGGTTCAGGTACCCGCCGTATCTTGGCAGTAACTGGTAAGGAAGCCTTTGAAGCTTACCGCGAACAAGAAGACGCTCTGAAAGCCGTCGCAGCAACCTTGAAAGCACCTCAACTCAAGGAAGTGCCTCACAAGGTCGAAGGGCTTCAAGAGCAACTCCGTCAACTTCAAAAAGAAAATGCCGAATTGAAGGAAAAAGCCGCAGCCGCAGCCGCAGGCGATGTCTTCAAGGATGTGAAGGAAGTCAACGGACACCGTTACATTGCAAGCCAAGTTTCTGTATCAGATGCAGGTGCCCTTCGTACCTTTGCGGATAACTGGAAACAAAAAGACTACTCTGATGTGCTTGTTCTAGTTGCAGCTATCGGTGACAAAGTCAATGTTCTTGTAGCTAGTAAGACAAAAGATGTGCATGCAGGAAACCTTGTCAAAGAATTGGCTCCAATCGTCGATGGACGTGGTGGTGGTAAACCAGACATGGCCATGGCAGGGGGAAGCAACCAAGCGAAAATCCAAGAACTCTTGGATGCAGTAGCAGGTAAATTGTAAGACATTAAAGATCTATCCATTTGGTTAGGTCTTTTTGCATACACAAAAAAGCCAAATCCGGTTGGATCTGGCTTGTACCTGATAGGTTTATTTTGCTGTCCAGACACTGACTGAACCCGCTGCTACTGGAAATTCTCCATAACCTTCAGCATTGATTGTAACTTGTGCTGGATGATTTTCAAGGAGGTCAATAAAGGTTTGTTCAGCCCATTCTTGCCCGACAAACATAGCCTTGCTGTTTTCTTGGTCATTTGAGATAAGGACAGCGATTGGGGATTGATGTTCAGCACCTGAACGTACCCATCCGATACAGTTGGCATCGTCAAAGTAGTCTGTTTGCTCTCCATAGGCCATGTCTTTTCGGATGGTTAGGAGACGATCAAGAACTTCTCTGAAATCTTGTTGAGCAAATTGCCCTGAAATGCCGTAATAGTCTCCATAAAAGACACATGGAAGACCTTGCTCACGAAGAAGGATGAGGGCGTAGGCTGCTGGTTTAAACCATTCTTCGACGGTTGATTCAAGTGCCTGACCTCGTTGTGTATCGTGGTTGTCGACAAAAGTCACAACCTTGTCAGGTTTGAGTTCAACCAGGCTATCTGTGAAAATGCCACGAAGGTCATAGTTGGAACCTGCTCGGCTAGCATCAAAGAGATTTTGATGAAGACGAACATCCACAAGGTCAAAGCGCTCCTCAATTTTCTCAAGGTAGTCTAGATTGGCTTCTTTGTCTGGATTCCAGAATTCCCCAAAAACATAGAAATCCTCACCGTATTTCTCCTTCATATCACGGATGAAATTGCCCATAAAGAAGGAGTCGATGTGCTTAACGGCATCCAAGCGGAAACCTGCCACTCCAGTCGTTTCCATGAACCAGTCAGCCCAGTCATAGATATTTTGGATGACTTCAGGGTGCTTAAAGTCCAGGTCGGCATACATGAGGTAGTCGTAGTTACCGTTTTCGTTATCGACCAATTCCTCGTTGGCCCAACCTTTATTGTCTCCCTGGATCAGGTAAATGCCAGACTTACGGCGCTTGGCATCGTAATCCGTACCTGTAAAGTGGTACCAGTGCCAGTGGAAGTCATTGTAGGTGTCTTGGCGACCATCGAAGGTGAAGTGAGTCCAGCCATTGATAGTAAAGGGCTCGCTTAGCTGAAGGGTACGATCCTCAGGATCCACTTCAATAACCTGAAAGGCTTCCATATGATCGGCAGCAGCCTTGTGATTGAGCACCACATCGGCCATAGGTTGAATTCCCTGTGCCTTTAGAGTTTGAATGGCTTGAAGATAGTCTTCTTTAAACCCATACTTGGTACGGACAGTCCCTTTTTGGTGAAATTCGCCTAGGTCAAAAAGATCGTAAACACCATAGCCGACATCTTTTTCATTGGTTGCCTTGAAGGCAGGTGGCATCCAGACATGGCTGATACCAAGGTTTGCTAGGTGCTCGGCATCATTTGTCAGTCGCGTCCAGTGTTGGCCGTCGTGAGGCAAATACCATTCAAAGTATTGCATAAGTGTCTGATTTTGCATTATTTTTCCTCTTGCTTATTAATGTTGTGTTTTATTCTACCATAAAGTTTAGAACTAGGCAAACGTTTGCGCAAGATTCTATACTCATTTCTGTTTTTGTCTATTTTTAGCGAATAGAATCTCTCTTTCCATTATAAGGGAAAGGATGTTTTGGTGGAAAAGTAAATGGCATATACTTATTTTAACAAAAATGACACTCAGTAAACTAAAGTACATATGGTTAAACGGTTTCTTTTTTGAGAATTGTCACAAAATTTGCTATAATAGTAGCTATGAATAGAATTAGGGTCAGCAGACGCGTTGAAAAAAAGCTAGCTAAGGGTCTAGTTCTTTTGGAAGCAAGTGATTTAACAGATATTGAACTGACGGATCAGGCAGTAGAAGTTCTTAGTCAAGACGGGAAGTTTTTAGGGAGCGCCTATCTTTCTCAACAGAATAAGGGAATCGGTTGGTTGGTCAGCAAGGAAAAGGTTCTTTTCAATCAATCCTTTTTTGAAATCCTGTTTCGTAAGGCTAAGGAAGCTAGAAAGCCTTATTATCAAGATGACTTGACTACTGCCTTTCGCCTTTTTAACCAAGAGGGGGATGGTTTTGGTGGTCTGACTGTTGATCTCTATGGAGATTATGCTGTTTTTTCTTGGTACAACTCCTTTGTTTACCAAATTCGTGAGCTAATCGTAAAGGCTTTTAAGGAAGTTTTTCCTGAGGTCTTGGGGGCTTATGAGAAGATTCGTTTTAAAGGTCTAGACTACGAGTCTGCCTATGTTTATGGTGAGGAAGCGCCGGATGATTTTACTGTTCTTGAGAATGGCGTGCTCTATCAAGTCTTTATGAATGATGGCTTGATGACAGGGATTTTCCTAGACCAGCATGATGTTCGTGGGAGTCTGGTTGACGGCCTAGCTATGGGCAAATCTTTGCTCAATATGTTTTCCTATACGGCTGCCTTTTCAGTTGCTGCAGCTATGGGAGGCGCTAGTGAGACGACTTCTGTCGACTTGGCTAAACGATCTAGAGAGCTGTCAGAAGCTCATTTTCAGGCAAATGGACTCAGCACGGACAATCACCGTTTTATCGTCATGGATGTTTTTGAGTACTTCAAGTATGCCAAGCGAAAAGGCTTGACCTATGATGTGATTGTGCTTGATCCGCCGAGCTTTGCCCGCAATAAAAAACAAACATTCTCTGTAGCTAAGGACTATCACAAGTTGATTTCCCAGAGTCTAGAGATTTTAAATCCGGGAGGCATTATCATTGCCAGTACCAATGCTGCCAATGTTTCCCGCCAGAAATTTACAGAACAAATTGATAAAGGTTTTGCAGGAAGAAAATATCAAATTTTAAACCAATATGGTCTTCCAGCAGACTTTGCCTATAATAAAAAAGATGAAAGCAGTAATTACCTCAAGGTGATTAGTATGAAGGTTAGTAGATGAAATTAATCGTTTCAGTAATGCCAAGAAGTTTAGAAGAAGCGCAAGAACTGGATGCCACTAGGTATGAAGATGCCGATATCATTGAGTGGCGTGCGGACTTTCTTACAAAGGACGCTATTTTACAGGTAGCACCCGCTATCTTTGAGAAATTTGCAGGACGCGAACTTGTCTTTACCCTTCGGACCCGCGCTGAGGGAGGAGAAATCGAACTTTCCTCAGAAGAGTATGTTCAAATCATTAAGGAAGTTACTCAGCTTTATCAGCCGGATTATGTAGATTTTGAGTATTTCAGCTACAAGGATGTTTTTGAGGAAATGTTGGATTTTCCAAATCTTGTTTTGAGTTACCATAATTTCCAGGAGACACCTGAAAACATGATGGAAATTTTGTCTGAGTTGACCAGTCTCTCTCCGAAAGTGGTCAAGGTATCAGTTATGGCCCATACGGAGCAGGATGTTTTAGACCTGATGAACTACACTCGAGGATTTAAAACACTCAACCCTGAGCAAGAGTACGTGACCATTTCCATGGGGAAAATGGGCAAGGTATCCCGTATCACTTCAGATGTGACGGGTTCAAGTTGGTCATTTGCTAGTCTGGATGAAGCGAGTGCCCCAGGTCAGATTTCGCTATCAAACATGAAGAAAATCAGGGAGATTTTGGATGAAGCTTGATGGCTATACACGTTTAGCTGCAGTTGTTGCCAATCCCATCAAACACTCTATTTCACCCTTCATCCACAATAGGGCCTTTGAGGCGACAGATACCAATGGTGCCTATGTAGCTTGGGAGATTGAAGCGGGTGATTTGGCAGAAACAGTTGCTAATATTCGACGTTACCAGATGTTTGGCATCAACCTGTCTATGCCTTACAAGGAGCAAGTGATTCCTTATCTGGATGAGTTGAGTGATGAGGCTCGTTTGATTGGGGCGGTCAACACAGTTGTTAATCAAGACGGAACGTTAATTGGATATAATACAGATGGCAAGGGATTCTTTAAGAGCTTGCCTTCTTTTACAATCTCGGATAAGAAAATGACCATTCTGGGCGCAGGTGGTGCGGCCAAATCAATCTTGGCACAAGCCATTTTGGATGGCGTCAGTCAAATTTCAGTCTTTGTGCGTTCAGTTTCCATGGAAAAAACAAGACCTTACCTAGACAAGTTGCAGGAGCAAACAGGTTTTAAAGTGGACTTGTATGCTTTAGAAGATATTTCTGAGCTGCAAGCAAGGATTGCTGAGGCGGACCTGCTCGTCAATGCGACTAGTGTGGGAATGGATGGCAAATCATCCCCAGTTCCTGAAAGCATAGTCTTACCAGAAACTCTATTGGTGGCAGATATTATTTACCAACCCTTTGAGACTCCATTTTTGAAATGGGCTAGAAGTCAGGGCAATTCAGCTGTCAATGGTCTAGGAATGTTGCTCTATCAAGCTGCTGAAGCTTTTCAACTGTGGACAGGTAAAGCAATGCCGACAGAAGAGATTTGGCAGTCCTTAACAGAAAAATATAAATAGTGAAAAGGAGACCCTCCTATGAAAATCAGAATCGATATTCCGCATCATCCTTATGATATTCAGATTGAAAAAGGTTGTCTGGCTCAGGCTGGTCAATGGTTGCGAGAACTCTGGCAACCTCAAAAAGTGGTCATTGTAACCGATAACCATGTAGCTTCTCTCTATGCAGAGAAGATTAAACTCAGCCTAGAAGATGCTGGTTTTCAGGTAGCTGTTTTTGACTTTTTAGAAGGCGAAGAACGAAAAAATTTAACAACTGTTCAGAAAGTCTATGAATTTCTAGTCAAGCAGGGGTTGACTCGTAGCGATGGGATCGTGGCTCTTGGTGGTGGTGTCGTTGGGGACCTAGCTGGTTTTGTAGCCTCTACCTATATGCGGGGCATTCACTTTGTTCAGATTCCGACTAGTTTGACAGCCCAGGTTGATTCGTCTATTGGTGGAAAGACGGGTGTCAATACTCCTTTTGCTAAAAATATGGTGGGAACTTTTGCCCAACCAGATGGGGTTCTGATTGACCCGCTTGTCCTAGAAACGCTTGGAAAAAGAGAGCTGATTGAGGGGATGGGCGAGGTTATCAAGTACGGCTTGATTGAGGATCCAGAACTGTGGGCTCTCTTGATGGAGCTAGATGGTTCTGTAGAGAGCATTTTGGAACATGCAGAGACTTTGATTGAACATTCTTGTCAGGTTAAGCGCAAGATGGTGGTCGAAGATGAGTTGGATAACGGTGTTCGTCTTTACCTCAATTTTGGGCACACTATTGGTCATGCTATTGAAGCAACTGCCGGTTATGGCAAGGTCATGCATGGAGAAGCTGTGGCTATGGGCATGGTTCAGATTTCCAAGGTTGCTGAGGGAAAAAGCCTCATGCCAGAAGGAATAACCCAGTCCATTACAGAGATGTGCCAGAAATTTGGCTTGCCTGTTGATTATGAAAACTGGGATGTTGACAAACTTTATCAAGCTTTGACTCATGATAAAAAAGCGCGTGGAAACACCTTGAAATTGGTCTTAGTTCCAGAGCTTGGTTCAGCGACCATTCACCCAGTTTCTCTGGAAGAGATGAAAGACTACTTGGTAAAATAAGGAGAACGTATGAGATATTTAACTGCAGGAGAGTCACACGGCCCCCGTCTGACGACAATTATCGAGGGAATTCCAGCGGGCCTTCCTTTAACAGTAGAGGACATCAACGAGGATCTGAAACGTCGTCAGGGTGGCTACGGTCGTGGTGGCCGTATGAAAATTGAGAGTGATCAGGTTGTCTTTACATCGGGCGTTCGCCACGGGAAAACAACAGGGGCTCCGATTACCATGGATGTCATTAATAAGGACCATCAGAAATGGCTAGATATCATGTCTGCTGAGGACATTGAAGACCACCTTAAAAGCAAGCGGAAAATCACTCATCCTCGCCCAGGACATGCCGATTTGGTAGGGGGGATCAAGTACCGTTTTGATGATTTGCGAAATTCTTTGGAACGTTCATCAGCTCGTGAAACAACCATGCGAGTAGCCGTTGGGGCAGTAGCCAAACGTCTCTTAGCTGAGCTAGATATGGAGATTGCCAACCATGTCGTGGTCTTTGGTGGCAAGGAAATCGATGTACCTGAAAATCTGACAGTGGCTGAGATTAAGGAACGAGCTGCCCAGTCTGAAGTTTCTATTGTCAACCAAGAGCGGGAACAGGAAATCAAGGACTATATTGACCAAATCAAACGTGACGGTGATACCATCGGTGGGGTTGTGGAGACAGTCGTCGGAGGTGTTCCAGTTGGCCTCGGTTCCTATGTCCAATGGGACAGAAAATTAGATGCCAGATTGGCCCAAGCAGTTGTCTCTATTAATGCCTTTAAAGGGGTGGAATTTGGTCTTGGATTTGAAGCTGGTTACCGAAAAGGTAGCCAAGTTATGGATGAAATTCTCTGGTCTAAAGAAGACGGCTATACTCGTCGTACCAACAATCTAGGTGGTTTCGAAGGTGGTATGACCAATGGGCAACCAATTGTTGTTCGTGGAGTTATGAAACCCATTCCCACTCTTTATAAACCTCTTATGAGTGTGGATATCGAGACGCACGAACCTTACAAGGCAACTGTGGAGAGAAGTGATCCGACCGCTCTTCCAGCAGCAGGTGTGGTCATGGAAGCCGTTGTAGCAACGGTTCTGGCACAAGAAATCCTTGAAAAATTCTCATCAGATAATCTTGAAGAATTAAAAGAGGCAGTTGCCAAGCACCGAGATTATACAAAGAACTATTAAGGAGTCCTTATGGCAAAAACCATCTATATCGCAGGTCTCGGTTTGATTGGTGCTTCGATGGCGCTCGGTATCAAGCGTGATCATCCTGATTATGAAATTTTAGGTTATAATCGCAGTCAGGCTTCGAGAGACATTGCCTTGGAGCGGGGGATGATTGACCGTGCGACGGATGATTTTGCCAGTTTCGCTCCTCTAGCAGATGTTATCATCTTGACCTTGCCAATCAAACAGACCATTGCTTTTATTAAGGAGCTGGCAAACTTAGACTTGAAAGAAGGTGTCATTATCTCGGATGCGGGCTCAACCAAGTCAGCCATTGTAGATGCGGCGGAGGAATATTTAGCTGGCAAGCCTGTTCGCTTTGTCGGGGCCCATCCCATGGCTGGTAGCCACAAGACAGGGGCTGCCTCTGCGGATGTTAATCTCTTTGAAAATGCTTACTATATCTTCACACCTTCGAGCCTGACAAGTCCTGACACACTTGAGGAAATGAAAGATCTGCTTTCTGGCCTTCATGCTCGTTTTATCGAGATTGATGCCCTGGAGCATGATCGAGTCACTTCTCAGATTAGCCATTTTCCTCATATTCTGGCTTCCAGCCTTATGGAGCAGACGGCAGTTTATGCTCAAGAACATGAGATGGCAAGGCGCTTTGCGGCGGGTGGTTTTCGAGATATGACTCGCATTGCGGAAAGCGAGCCAGGTATGTGGACTTCTATTCTCTTGTCCAATCGTGAGACCATTCTAGAGCGAATTGCGGATTTCAAGGAGCGCCTAGATGAGGTTGGACAAGCCATCAGCAAGGGAGATGAAGAGCAAATCTGGAACTTTTTCAACCAAGCGCGTGCGCAACGTCAGGCTATGGAAATCCATAAACGTGGAGGCGTGGACAGTTCTTATGACCTCTATGTTGATGTTCCCGACGAGGAAGATGTTATCTTGCGGATTTTGGAATTGCTACGTGGGACTTCTTTGGTTAATATCCACATCAACGAAGAAAACCGTGAAGATGTTCACGGGATTCTACAAATTTCATTTAAAAATGCTCAAGATTTAGAACGAGCTGAGCGCTTAATTACAGAAAATACGGACTACACAGTCGTCATCAAATAAGGAGAAAATCATGTCAAATATTTACGATAGTGCAAATGAACTTAGTCGCGGGTTACGCGAATTACCAGAATACAAGACTGTTAAAGCAGCTAAAGATGCCATCCAAGCTGATACGGAAGCCAGCAAGATTTTTGCAGACTACCTCGCTTTCCAGCAAGAAATCCAAGTCATGGCGCAAACGGGACAAATGCCAGACGCCTCTTTCCAAGAAAAGATGCAGTCTTTCAGCAAACAAATCCAAGAGAACGCTCTTTTGTCAGATTTCTTTGCCAAACAGCAACAATTATCTATTTACCTTTCAGACATTGAAAAAATTATCTTTGAACCTGTTTCAGAATTATTGAAATAGTATTTTATCTGTATAAAAGCCAGAAATTTCAGGAATTTCTGGCTTTTTTGTGATAAAATAAGAAAAAGTATTGCAAGTATGAGGTCAACTATGAAACTAAAAACAAACATTCGCCATTTACATGGCAGTATCCGGGTTCCAGGTGACAAGTCTATCAGCCACCGTTCAATTATTTTTGGAAGTTTGGCTGAGGGAGAAACCAAAGTTTATGATATTCTGCGTGGAGAGGATGTACTTTCAACCATGCAGGTTTTTCGTGACCTTGGCGTTGAAATTGAGGATAAAGATGGTGTCATTACCATTCAAGGTGTTGGCATGGATGGTTTAAAAGCTCCGCAAAACGCCTTGGATATGGGGAATTCTGGTACCTCGATTCGCCTGATCTCAGGTGTCCTTGCTGGTGCAGACTTCGAAGTAGAGATGTTTGGAGATGATAGTCTTTCTAAACGTCCTATGGATCGCGTGACGATTCCATTGAAAAAAATGGGCGTTAGCATTTCAGGGCAAACCGAGCGAGACCTGCCTCCTCTTCGCCTAAAAGGGACGAAAAATTTAAGACCGATTCACTATGAGTTGCCAATCGCCTCTGCTCAGGTCAAGTCTGCCTTGATATTTGCAGCCTTGCAGGCTCAGGGGGAGTCCGTGATTATCGAGAAAGAATGTACTCGTAACCACACCGAAGATATGCTACAGCAATTTGGTGGTCAATTAAGTGTGGACGGAAAGAAAATCACAGTCCAAGGGCCGCAAAAACTGACTGGACAAAAGGTAGTTGTCCCAGGAGATATCTCCAGTGCAGCCTTTTGGTTGGTCGCAGGTTTGATTGTTCCAAGCTCTCGTGTAGTGCTGCAGAATGTGGGCATCAATGAAACTCGTACTGGTATTATTGATGTCATTCGCGCCATGGGTGGAAAACTAGAAATAACTGAAATCGATCCAGTTGCTAAATCAGCAACACTGACTGTCGAGTCTTCAGACCTGAAAGGAACAGAGATTGGTGGCGCTTTGATTCCACGCTTGATTGATGAATTACCTATTATTGCTCTTCTCGCGACGCAAGCCCAAGGTGTAACGGTCATTAAGGATGCTGAGGAACTCAAGGTCAAGGAAACAGACCGTATTCAGGTGGTGGCAGATGCCTTAAATAGCATGGGGGCGGATATCACTCCTACAGCAGATGGGATGATTATCAAAGGGAAATCAAGACTTCATGGCGCTAGAGTCAATACGTTTGGTGACCACCGAATTGGCATGATGACAGCTATTGCAGCCCTCTTGGTTGCGGATGGAGAAGTGGAACTTGACCGTGCTGAAGCCATCAATACCAGCTATCCTAGCTTCTTTGATGATTTGGAGAGCTTGATTCATGGCTAAGGTATTACTCGGATTTATGGGGGCAGGCAAGTCGACAATCGCTAGAGGATTGGACTCAGACTACATCGATATGGATACCTTAATCGAGGAACGTTTGGGCATGTCCATTGCGGATTTCTTTGCTGAAAAAGGAGAAGTGGCCTTTCGTCAAGTAGAGTCAGAAGTCCTAGCTGACTTACTAAAAACGGACCGAGTTGTGTCAACTGGCGGAGGAGTTATCATTTCTCAGAGAAATCGTGACTTGCTCAAAACCAATCCTGATAACATCTACCTAAAAGCAGATTTTGAAACCCTCTACCAACGTATCGCAGCTGATAAGGACAATCAGCGCCCGCTTTTTCTTAATAAAAGCAAGGAAGAACTAGCAGCTATTTTCCAAGAAAGACAGGCCTGGTATGAGGAAGTAGCCAGTCGGGTTCTAGATGTGACCAAGTTAAGCCCAGAGGAAATTATAGAGGAACTGAGATGAAAATTGCCTATCTAGGTCCCAAGGGATCTTTTTCGCATCATGTTGTGCAGACAGCTTTTCCCAAAGAGGAATTGCAGGCTTTTGCCAATATCACAGATGTCATCAAGGCCTATGAACAAGGCTTGGTGGACTATTCTGTGGTACCAGTTGAAAACTCCATTGAAGGTAGTGTCCATGAAAGTTTGGATTACCTTTTTCACCAGGCTCGCATCCAAGCAGTTGCAGAAATTGTTCAACCCATTCACCAGCAGCTGATGGCAGTTCCAGGTCATACTAAGATTGAGAAGATTTTTTCCCATCCTCAGGCTTTGGCTCAGGGAAAAAAATTCATCGATGAACACTATCCAGAGGCCCAAATTGAGGTAACAGCCAGTACTGCTTATGCAGCTCGCTTTATTTCAGAACATCCAGCCCAGCCTTATGCAGCCATTGCACCAAGAAGTTCTGCCGAAGAATATGGCTTGGAATTAATTGCAGAGGATATTCAAGAGATGGAAGCCAATTTCACACGTTTTTGGGTGTTAGGGGCAGAGATACCGAAGATTCCTTTGAACTCGCAAGCTGAAAAAATGAGTTTGGCCTTGACCTTACCAGACAATTTACCTGGTGCTCTTTACAAGGCACTTTCGACTTTTGCTTGGAGAGGGATTGACTTAACAAAGATTGAAAGTCGCCCCCTTAAAACAGCCTTGGGAGAATACTTTTTCATTATCGATGTAGACTATAGTGACAAAGAACTGGTTCATTTTGCCAGACAAGAACTAGAAGCCATTGGAATCCAGCACAAGATCCTGGGAACCTACCCGATTTTTACCATAACTGATATAGAAAAGGAGAGTCAATGAGCAAAGAAAATCCTTTAAGTCATCACGAGCAGTTACGTTATGACTATCTCTTCAAAAATATCCATTACCTCAACGACCGTGAACGGAGGGAGTTTGATTATCTGCAACAGAAAATGGCAGGTCCCAAGTCTGAAGTTCACCATTTCCACCAAGAAGAAAAAGAAGAAACTTGGGGTAGAGATATTGATCTTCCGACCTACGGCAGTAGAAGCCGGTCTAAGAAACGTGAAAAGGTAGCTCCTCAACCTAAAGTCAAAAAGAAAAAGAGAAGAATTCGCTTCAAACGAATACTGACTTGGCTCTTGCTGTTGATTACCTGTGTGCTTGCAGGGATGATTTTTATGTTTCTTCGAGGTTTCCAGTCAGCAGCCAATCCAACAAATAAGCCAGCTGACGCCAAGGCAGCTCAAGTAGAGGTCTTTAACGGTCAGGATACCAAAGATGGTGTGAATATCCTAGTCATGGGGACAGATGGCCGTATCGGTCAAAATAGTGCGGAGACTCGTACCGACACGATCATGGTACTGAATGTCAGTGGATCGGATAAGAAGATCAAACTAGTCAGCTTTATGCGTGACAACTTAGTGTATATCGACGGGTACAGTAAGATTGTAAATGGCCAGAAACAGACGGATAACAAACTAAATGTTGCCTATGAACTTGGGGAACAAGAAGGGCAAAAAGGAGCTGAAATGGTCCGCAAGGTTCTAAAAGACAACTTTGATTTGGATATTAAGTACTATGCTCTAGTTGACTTCCAAGCCTTTGCAACAGCTATTGATACCCTCTTCCCTGACGGAGTAACGATTGATGCTCAATTCTCAACATTGAATGGTCAACCTTTGACAGAAGCCACAGTTGGAGACGACCTTCATGCAACAGAGACTGAGTCACCAACCCAAACCATCAAAGTTGGAAAACAGCAGATGAATGGATCCACCTTGCTGAACTACGCTCGCTTCCGTGATGATGATGAAGGGGACTACGGTCGTACCAAACGTCAGCAACAAGTCATGTCAGCCGTTCTTGAGCAGATCAAAGATCCAACCAAGCTCTTTACAGGATCTGAGGCACTTGGAAAAGTCTTTGCGATGACTTCGACCAATTTACCGTATAGCTTCTTGTTGACCAATGGTTTATCTGTCATAGAAGGCGCTCAGAATGGTATCGAAAGATTAACTGTTCCCGAACTTGGTGACTGGGTAGACGCTTATGATGTCTATGGTGGGCAAGGTCTTCTAGTCGATCAAAATAAATACCAGACCAAACTCGCTCAAATGGGAATGAGATAGAATACTTTTATTAAGAAAACTCAAAAGAACTTAGTAAAAATTATATTCCAAATATAAAAAAGAGTATTTCTGAAATGGAAATGCTCTTTTTATGTTATATAGTGGTTTCCAGAACCACATTCATTATATTCTAACTTGAAATCCTTTTAAGAAATTTGTTAAGAGAACATGACAAAGTGAAGGTTTTTGAATCGAGACCAAACGAAAAATTTGTATCAACAGTTTTTTAGTTGATGAAAAGAATTTTTTGCGTACTACTAGATTTTTAACTACCTGATGAATCTTCAATTTGACTATAAGGGTAATAATATAATGCTTGTGGTATACTATAAGTAAATCAGCGTATGACATATTTGTAAAATACCATAAAGGAGATGCCATGAAGTCATTAAAAATTATAGGAATCATTTTAGCTAGTTTATTAGTTATCGTTGGACTAAGCATAGGAGGATTTAAAGTAATGAAACAAGTAGAACACGATGAGATGGTTAGGATTGTAGAGAGTGAGGAAGTAAAAGAAGTAATAGAGGATTATTTAAATTACATAGATGGGAAAGCTTTTACAAATAAAGGAGTAATCCAGTCTTATGAAATAGATACAGAATCTATTCAACATAATCCTATGGGGGGAATAAATTTTTCTGTTTATGTAAATGAAGATAATGAACTGTATGTAAGGTATACCATAGAGAAAAACTCGCAAACAAAAAAGGTGGATTTCTCCAGTGGGGGATACTCGGGGAAATTGCACAATCTGATAAAGGAGAAACAATGAGTAGAGATTACAGTGATCACGAGCGACAAAGTATAGCAAATGAGGAGTATTCAGTCTATGAACCCAGTGATCCTCTGACTATTAAAAATGATAAAGGAGAAATAGAAGATATCGGTACAGTCCGTCAGGTAATAAAATATGACATATTTGTAAAATAACATAAGGAGACGTCATGAAGTCATTAAAAATTGTAGGAATTGTTTTAGCTAGTTTGTTGGTTATCGTTGGATTAAGCGTAGGAGGATATAAAGTAATGAAACAAGTAGAACACGATGAGATGGTTAGGATTGTAGAGAGTGAGGAAGCGAATCAAATTTTTAGAAATAGATTAAAACGAATAGATCCGAAAGCGTTTGAACCAGATGGAGTTATTAAAAATTATGCGATTAATTATGAATCTATTGCTTCCAATCCAATGGGAGGTATTATGGTTTCCATATATGTCAATGACAATAAGGATTATATTTTTAGTTTCACTCTAAATAAAAACTTTAATACGAAGAAGCTTACTAGTGAAGGTGGAGTAAATGATCCTACGATAATGAAAAAAGTAGAAGAGAGAGAGAAAAATAACTGATACATATACGGACTATGAGAGATTTCAAATAGCAAAAAAAGAGTATGATAAAGAGCTTGCAGTTGATAAGCCTGTTGAAATTGGTGATAATGATAACGCTAAACCCATCGGCACAGTCCGTCAGGTGATCGAAAACGAGACAGGAATAAAGGTTTACGTAGTTGAGAGTCCAGACCATTCTGAAGTGTCTGTTCTCTATGAAGGTTCTAAGGAACCAGGTGAGGATGGAAAATCCAATCTTTATTGTATACTATAAGTAAATCAGTACATGACATATTTGTAAAATACCATAAAGGAGATGCCATGAAGTCATTAAAAATTGTAGGAATCATATTTGCTAGTTTGTTGGTTATCGTTGGACTAAGCATAGGAGGATTTAAAGTAATGAAACAAGTAAAACACAATGAGATGGTGAGAATTGTAGAGAGTGAGGAAGTCAAAAAGATCATAGAAGATAACCTAAAGCTGAGGCATAAAGGGGCACTTGAAGAAGGAAATATTATCCAGAATTATGATATAGATACTAATTCCATTTTTCATAGTCCAATGGGAGGGATCAAATTTAAAATTTATATAAATAATGACGAAGAATTATATGTATTTTTCACTATTAATAAAGATAAAAAAAGTGGAAAGTTAGTTAATGATGGCGGAGGAAACTCTGCTAAATTTGAGAAAATGATAACGGAGGGGAAAAGTGAATAGACAGTATAGTGATCATGAACGTCAAAAAATTGCTAATGAAGAGTATACAAAGTATTCTGAAACAGATCCCTTGAAAATCATAAATGATAAAGGAGAGATAGAAGATATCGGCATAGTCCGTCAGGTGATCGAAAACGAGACAGGAATAAAGGTTTACGTAGCTGAGAGTCCAGACCATTCTGAAGTGTCTGTTCTCTATGAAGGTTCTAAAGCGCCAAGTCAAGTGAGGATGGAAAATCCAATCTTTATGGTATACTATAAGTAAATCAGCGCATGACATATTTGTAAAATACCATAAAGGAGATGCCATGAAGATATTAAAAATTATAGGAATTGTATTAGCTAGTTTGTTGGTTATCGTTGGACTAAGCATAGGAGGATTTAAAGTAATGAAACAAGTAAAATACAATGAGATGGTGAGAATTGTCAAGGGTGAGGAAGTCAAAAAAATTATAGAAGATGATTTGAAAGAAATGGACCAATTTTCTTTAACAAATAAAGGGAAAATAAAGTCTTATCAAATTGACGATAAATCCATCAAACATAGTCCAATGGGAGGGATTAAATTTAAAATTTATATAAATAATGACGAAGAATTATATGTATTTTTCACTATTAATAAAGATAAAAAAAGTGGAAAGTTAGTTAATGATGGAGGAGGAAACTCTGCTAAATTTGAGAAAATGATAACGGAGGGAAAAAGTGAATAGACAGTATAGTGATCATGAACGTCAAAAAATTGCTAATGAAGAGTATACAAGTTACTCTGAAACAGACCCCTTGAAAATCAAAAACGATAAAGGAAAGAAAGAAACCATCGGTACAGTCCGTCAGGTAATAGAAAACGAGACAGGATTGAAGGTATACGTAGTTGAGAGTCCAGACCGGTCAGAAGTATTTGTTCTTTATGAAGGGTCTAAAGCTCCATTTGAAGAAGGATGGGAAGTGGATTGGAAAGTCAATGATATTCCTATGGCAAAAAATATCATAACTAATAAGAAAGAAGTGACACCTCAGTTAGAATCAGCGGCTACAACACTGAATAACGTACTAGAAAAGTATCCGAACGCTAAAATCTCAGTTTATGCTCACTCTCTTGGCTCTATGGATGCGCAATACGCCCTAGCTAATGTTAGCGACATTTCTCGTATTTCAGGAGCTTATATTTATCAAGGACCGAATATCTATCCGGTCTTGACAGAAGAACAGCGGCAACGAGTAGATGCGATGAAATACCGGATTCATAATTATATTGATCAACGAGATGCAGTTCCGATTGGATATCCCAAGGACGCTCCAGGATACAAAGCAGAACTGAACAGTAAAAATGCTGTTGGAATTGTTCATCATGTGGATTCGAGCTTTAATCTGAATCCTGTAGAACAACACATGTGGGGTGGTTATGTTTTTAATGAGGATGGTAGCCTCAAAATCAAAAAAGATACCTCATCTTTTGAAAAACGTTATTCATCTGTTTTGGATAAGGTTTCCAGTGGCTTGTATTCCTATGCAAAGGCTAAAGACGCATTGGCTTCAGGCGGTTATACGAGTGGTGAGGAGCTCTTTTTAGACTCCGAACATGCCTTAACGATTTCATCGGGATTGCATGAAGTCGCGAATGATGGCCATGAAGAGATTCGTTCCATAGTTCGTAAAGCTCACCAAAAAGCAGAGAAAATAGTAGCGAGTACCTATCAAGTCCCTTTTGGTTTTATTTTGTCACCTACAGAGGTGGCGACAGCCTATTCTGATGGAGGAGTATCTCGTACGACAATCGTAGATGACCTTGATCATTATTTCTATCCAAAAATCAAAAAAGCAGAAAAATTAGCTGAAGATTTTCAAAGTTTAGAAAAACAAATAGCAGATGGTGTCCAAAAGACATTAGATAACGATAAAGAGTTAGCAGGGAATTTTAAAGAATGGATGAAAATCAAGTAATCTGGCAGGAATTAAGGACAAAGCAAAACAATCTAGATTCATTAGATGAACGCAATCGCTCTATTCACAAACAAAGAGAAAAACAATATGAAGACCTTCAGCAAAAACGTGACCAATTGTTGCATATGATGGAGAGAAAGTACCAGATGGTCCAGCATATCTTAGGACAAGTGGACGTGGATACTACTGAAGAAAGAGAACGGTTAAACAGAATAGCTTCGCACTTTAGTCAGACAGTATCCATGGGATTTACAAGAAATCAGCGCGCTTTGGAGCAAAGGTTTGAAAAAGAAGAGATTGAGTATAGACAAGAACGACGAAAATTAGAAGATGATATAGATGCATTACATCGTCAAAAGATGAAACTCGATCAAGAAAAAAGGAAGGGATAATCTATGTTTGATGGAATGATTAATGACTTCTTCTCGGGAGTGAATAATAATATGACTGAGATTGAGAAGGGACTAGAACGTTTACTAATCAGCCATATCTATGCACCAGTCAAATTGAATGAGCGTAATAATTTGATGTCTGATGGGGATATCAAAATCAAAACAGAAGCGGAAGCAACGAAGACAGCACTGGGGATGATTTCTAGTCAAATCGATACAACGATGAAGGGTCCTTATTCAACAAAGGTTGTTGAGACTTTGAAGACGAAAGAAAAAGATTATGATGCGATTGTGTAGAGAAAAAATTTTCCCCTTTGGAATGAGATAGAACACTATAAAAAAATCAAAGTTTGAATCACCAGTGAAAAAGTGGTTTAGGCTTTGATTTTTCTTAGTATCTGATGGATTTTTAGGGCTTTTTTATGGTATAATAAAACGATATAACTCGTTATTGGACAGAAGAGGAGAGACATGAGTGATTTGAAAGCGATTCAGGCTCGTAGTCTGGAAATGGCTGAATATTTCGTCGCATTTTGTAAAGAACATGATTTGTTGTGCTATCTCTGTGGTGGAGGAGCCATTGGTGCCCTACGTAACAAAGGTTTCATTCCTTGGGATGATGACCTAGACTTTTTCATGCCACGTAAGGACTATGAAAAATTAGCAGAACTATGGCCTCGTTATGCAGATGAGCGTTATTTCTTGTCAAAGAGTAACAAAGATTTTGTAGACCGTAACCTTTTTATTACCATTCGTGACAAGGAAACTACTTGTATCAAGCCTTATCAGAAGGATTTGGATTTACCACACGGTTTGGCCTTGGATGTGTTACCATTGGATTATTATCCTAAAAATCCAGCTGAGCGTAAGAAACAGGTTCGTTGGGCCCTGATTTATTCACTCTTTTGTGCGCAAACTATCCCAGAAAAGCATGGTGCGGTCATGAAATGGGGAAGTCGCATCTTACTCGGCCTGACTCCAAAATCTCTACGTTATCGCATTTGGAAAAAAGCTGAAAAAGAAATGACCAAGTATGGTCTGGCTGAGAGCGATGGAATTACGGAATTATGCTCAGGTCCCGGCTACATGCGAAACAAATACCCGATCGCATCCTTTGAAGACAATCTTTTCTTGCCATTTGAAGGAACTGAGATGCCCATTCCAGTCGGTTATGATGCCTATCTCAGCACTGCTTTTGGCGATTATATGACACCACCACCAACAGACAAGCAGGTACCGCATCATGATGCTATTATAGCGGACATGGACAAGAGCTACACAGAGTACAAGGGAGAATATGGAGCATGATGGGAGAAAAAATAAGCGTTATCGTTCCAGTCTACAATGTAGAAGCCTATCTGGAGCGATGTGTGGAGTCGATTCTTCAACAGACTTATGCCCATTTTGAGTTAATCCTAATCAATGATGGTTCTACTGATTCCAGTGGACAGATCTGTGATCACTTAGCGTCTCAGTATGAGAATATCAAGGTTTATCATATCGAAAATGCTGGTGTTTCAAATGCTAGAAATATGGGAATTCAGCTAGCGACGGGTTCTTGGGTTACCTTTATTGATAGCGATGATTTCGTTACCCAGGATTACCTAGCTACTTTAGCAAGTGCAGCTGAAGGGTTGAATGTAGGCTTTGTAATTGCTCCTCTGCACCATATCAAAAACGGAATTGTAACAGACCTACCTTCACATTCAGAAAAAACAGAACTCTGGTCAACAGAAGAAACCATGAAGGAACTACTGATGACTACCAGAACATCATTTTTTCCAGTCGCAAAACTGTTTAAGAGAGACCTGCTTGCGGATGAAAAGTTTAATACCAATTATCACCTAGCTGAAGATGCCTTGTTTTTAACTGAATTGCTACTAAAGACAAGATGCAGTTGCGTATTTATTGACAAACCTGTTTATTATTATGATCATCGTGAGGGAAGTGCAACAACATCTGTTAATCGATATGTATTTGACACAATAGAAGTTTATAAGCAAATAATTGCTCAAGTTTCACAAGCCTTCCCTAATTTAAAATACGAATTAATAAATAGAGAGTGTTGGTCGTACATCACAGTTTACGATAAAATTATCTTTACTTCACGTGAAGAGTATCAAAAGGAGAAAGCCGAGCTGAGGAATTGGATTGTTCAGCATCGACGCGAAATATGGAAAGATGCTTATTTCACCACTTTTCGCAAGGTAGCGATCCTTTCACTTGTCATTTCTCCATGGCTATATAAGAAAATTGTTGGATTAAAAAACTAATATCATGAGAAGGAGTTGAAAATGAATTTTTCAAAAATGGATGAATACTTTGAAAAATCAAAACTATGGATTGCGTATCTATTTGTTTTCATTTCGATTTTAAGTATGAGTTCACTGGTTTATAAGATAGCAAATCCCCTCTACAAGGGATTATCAGCGATTGTAGTGTTTTATATTTGCTATACCTTATTGTTTAAGTGGAAAGAAATCACGGTAGATCGCAAATTTCTATCCTTATTTGGACTCTTAGCTGGAAGTCATCTGCTATCAGCTATTTTCAATCGCTCTGGACATCTGATTGGAAATGTGATTGAAATCCTCTTCATGGTAACCTATGTTTTATTATTTACCATGTTACAATCAGGGCAACTTAAAAAATTATTTGACTGGATTGCCTATACGGTTCAAATTGTATCTTTTTCTTCAGCAATTTTTGCGTTTGGTTTATTGATAAGTAGAGTCCTCATCCTATTTAAGATTGGTGAACAATCTTATTACTATGGTGTCATGAACGGCCGTCTGTGGGGGATTGTCAATCCAAATGCTAGTGCGATATTTTCATACATTAGCATTATTTTGGCTATGTATTTGATCCATAAAGGAAGTAAATATTCTGTTTATCTTAAACTGAATAATGTGATTCAATTCGTTTACTTCGCAACGATGCAAAGTCGAGGAGCCTTACTTTCTTTACTTCTCATGATTGGACTCTATAGTTTCTTTGCTACTAGAGGAAGTATCGTTAAACGATTCCTCACTTTTATAGTTGCTGGTTTGCTGATTACTGCAACTAATATTGGATTAAGCTATGTAACTTCAATCTATATCTCATCTGAAACTGCGACTGTCTTAGATTTAAACAAAGGACAATCCTATGCTGAGACAGATTCATCTGTTACTAAGAAAAACGGTGAGCTCCATCTGATCGAAACAACACCAAGTGGTAGAACCTATATCTGGAAAAATGCCATCAAGATGGGAAGTGCCAAACCAATTTTTGGTTATGGTGTACGAAACGTTCCAGATTATTACGCAGAATATTTCAGTAAATTTGAGATTCAAAACTCCCTTATCGGTGGGAATTTCCATAACATTTTTGTGACCATATTTGTCAGTTCGGGAGTTCTAGGTTTGGTATCCTTCCTTCTTGTACTGGCTTATGTCATCAAGCGCTTTTTAACGTATTTGATTGTTTCCAAGAAAAATACTGATAAATTGATCATGATCCTATTCTTTGGTATCTTGTTTGGTCAATTATTTGAAAGTCAGATTATGTATTCAACCAACTTTATTAATATCATCTTCTGGCTAGCGATTGGCTATGGACTCGTAGTCTGCAAACGGGATGAAGGAGTTCGGTACCAAGAAGTAACAGATGTCAATGAAATTCAACAGATGGAACTTGGAATCATGGAGTATATTCATGAAGTTTGTCAGAAAATTGGTGTCAAGTATTTCTTAGCATATGGAAGTCTAATTGGTGCTGTACGTCATCAAGGATTTATCCCTTGGGATGATGACATGGATATCTGCATGTTACGGGAAGATTATGAAAAGTTGCAAGACTACCTTATCACTAACCCTGATGAACGTTACGAGGTCATGTCTTATAAAAATAATCTCAACTATGTCTATCCCTTCATGAAAGTGCAGGATAACCTTACTTACTTGCTAGAAGAAGATGTTCGCATCGATTCGAATATGGGAATCTATGTAGATATTTTCCCTGTAGATGGCTACGAGGATGACGTAGAATTTAAAAACAAGATGACGAAACTGATAAAGAAACGTCAATTGAGTTGCTACACCTTTAAAGGCATTACCAATACGAAAAGTGTACTGAATTCACTGCTACGTTATGTGTCAGTTATTATTTTCTATTTTACCAATACGAACAAATACGTTGCCCAGATTGAGGAGCTTGCAAAATCCCGTAAAGTCTCAGATTATGAGCAGGTGGATTATCTTATCTACAAGGATATGAACAAACCAGTGTGGAGACGTGAATGGCTAGAACAAGTTACTACTGGAACATTTGAAGGTAAGGAATTTACCATTCCGAAAAATTATCATGAAATTTTGACCTCAGACTACGGAGACTATATGCAATTGCCACCGGTTGAACAAAGAGTATCTCATCATGATTTTAAATTATGGAAGATTGTTAAAAGGTCTAAATGACGGGATTGGGATTAAGAAACGTTTAAAAATATAGTCAAATTTAGGAGAATAGAACCTATGTCTGAAAGAACTTTAACTCTTGAAGAAATCAAGCAAGTAGAATTGGATATTTTAAAGTATCTACATGAGCTTTGTGAACAACATCAAATCAAATACTTTATTGATTTTGGAACCTTACTAGGAGCTGTACGCCATAAAGGATTTATCCCTTGGGATGATGATACAGATATTTCCTTGGCGCGTGATGAATTTGAAAAACTGTATAAGGTTTTACAAAATGAAAATCATCCCTACTACAAATTGATTTCATTCAGAGAAACAAAGGGATATCCATACAGTTATATGAGAGTCTATGATGTAAGGACTCGTCGAGATGCTAACCTCGTAGACCCAACGGTCGTATTGGGAACTTGCGTTGACATTTTTCCATATGATGGTGTCGTAACACAGGAAAGTGACCGTAAGAAAATGAAGCTCTACAAATATTTCATTCGCCTTTCTTCTTTGAATTTTAAAGGGATCAAGTCTGAGAATGGTGGACTTAAAAACCTCCCTCGTTATATGGGATCAGCTATTTTCCGCTTAACTTCCCCACAGCTATGGAATCAAAAATTAGAGAGCCTTGCTTTGAAGTATAGTGTAGATCAAGCAACAGATCTTACTTGTACTATCTATGACCCTTATTATCCAAATGGTATAAAAAAAGAATGGCTCTATGATTTGATTGATATGCCTTATGAAAACATTGTGGTCAAGGTTCCGAGAAAATACCATGAAATACTTGTCTACGAATTTGGAGAAAACTATATGACTCCACCACCTATTGAGCAACAAGTCCCAGGAGGGGATAAAAATTATTGGATTGATTAGATTTTTAAAAGTTGCTTATTGTTAAGATAAAGGAGTTTTCAAGGTGAAAAATAAATGGTTATTAAAATCAGTCAGCTATAGTGTTCTCGCATTCTTTCTATTACTGATTCAGTTATCGCAAGGAGTAGATGCAGATACTATCTCTGCAGGTTCGGGCAATCGTATCCATTTCATAAATACTAAAGCAAAATCTGGGAGTGACGCCATCCTTCTGGAAAGCAATGGTCACTATGCTTTGATTGATATGGGAGAAGACTATGATTTTCCTGATGGGAGTGACTCACGCTATCCAAGCCGCTGGGGAATTTCCATGAGAAATTATCAAGTATTGGAGGATCGATTGATTCGCCACTTGGATCAAATAGGTGTAAAAAAATTAGATTTTATTATAGGAACTCATGTTCATAGTGACCATATTGGTGGAGCAGACGAAATACTCAATCGATATCAAGTCGGTAAGTTTTATTTGAAAAAATATTCAGATGATCGGATCACAGCAAACTGGGGACTATGGGATAATCTTTTCAATTATGATAATGCTTTGAGAGCAGCTCAAAAACGAGGAGTTACACTTATCCAGAATATTTCAGATGAGGATAGTCATCTAAAATTAGGTGATATGGATATCCAACTCTACAACTATAAGAATGAATATGATGCTGAAGGGAATCTGAAAAAAGTTCGAGATGATAACTCCAACTCCATCGTTTCAGTGGTGACTGTGGCAGGAAAGAGAATCTATCTTGGTGGAGATTTGGATAATGCCGAAGGAGCAGAAGATAAGTTAGGTCCAGTTATCGGTAAGGTTGATATGATGAAATGGAACCACCATTATGATGCGACAATTTCAAATACGATTAATTTCCTTGAAAACTTATCACCAAAAATGATTATTCAGACAACTGGTGGAGATATTAATGTTGCTTCAACCAGAGAATACCTTCAGAAGAAAAATATTCAGGTTCTTCATGCTGCGAGCCAAACTCAAGACGCTACCGTTTTTGATATTAGCGATAAAGGATTTGCAAATGTTTCAAATTCCTTCCCTAATATCCCTGTAGTTGACGAAAAATGGTATCAAGAAGATGGTTATTGGAAATATCGTTTGACTGACGGAGAAATGGCTATCGGCTGGAGAGAGATTGGCGGAGCCACTTATTTCTTTAATGGAAAAGGACAAATGCAAGCAGGTCGCTGGCTTCACCTTAACGACGACTGGGGAGAAAATGCCAAAGGGAATGATTACTATCTGAACCAAAATGGTAAAATGCAAACTGGTGGTTGGTTCAAACTAGATGACTCTTGGTATTATATCCAATCAAATGGTGCTAGACGATTTAGCGAGCTCTCTGAAATTGGAGGGAAAAAGTATCTCTTTGCTGCAGATGGGAAGATGCTAACAGGACACCAAGTCTATAATGGCAAGAAGATGTTCTTTAGCGAAAGTGGTGCACTCCAAACAGCAGGTAAGCCTTCAACATGGCAAAAGATTGATTCAAATTGGTATTTCTATGATGAGGATGGGCTAAAGACCATCGGTAAAAAGAATATCAATGGAAGCACATACTACTTTAATCAAGAAGGTATCATGCAAACTGGCTGGGCATTTGTTGATGGTCACTGGAACTATTTTGCAAGTTCTGGAGCTATGAAAACCGGCTGGGTCAAGGATCAGGAAACATGGTATTATCTGGATAAAGATGGCATCATGTTAACTGGTAGACAAGATATAAATGGTGTTCGTTACTATTTGAATGCTAGTGGTGCCATGCAGACTGGCTGGAAGTGGCAAGAAAATAGCTGGTACTTCTATACGAACTCAGGTGCTATGAAAACTGGTTGGTTGAAAGATAAAGAATCATGGTATTATTTGGATCCAGAAACTGGTATTATGGCTGTAGGATCTAAAGAGATTGACGGTAAGAACTATTTCTTCAGCTCTGCAGGTACTATGCAAGTTGGATGGCAGTGGTCAAATGATTCTTGGCATTACTACGCTACGTCGGGCGCACTCCAAACTGGTTGGTTGAAAGATGGTGATGTCTGGTATTATCTTGAAGGTAAGGAAGGCGTTATGTTAGTCGGCCTCCATCAAGTAGATGGTAAGCAATATTACTTTAGCAAATCTGGTGCCATGCAAACAGGCTGGAAATGGTTTGATAATCATTACCGTTACTTTGAATCAAATGGAGCCATGAAAACTGGTTGGATAAAAGACAAAGGCGTCTGGTATTATCTAAATCCTGAAGATGGCATCATGTTGGTTGGCCTTCATAAAGTAAATGGTGATCATTATTACTTTGATGAATCAGGAGCTATGCAAACGGGTTGGAAACAGCTTGATGGTAATTGGTACTATTTCCAAGCTAATGGTTCTTTGTTGAAGAACGCAACAACACCTGATGGTTACAAAGTAAACGAAGAAGGAATCTGGAAACAGGCTGTTGCTGCTGTAAATAGCGATGCAGTCAAGCCAGAACAGAAACAAGAAGCTAATTCCTCTATTGTTGAACAACCTAAACAAGATTCAAATCTAGAAGCCAACGCTTCTGAAAAGAAAGAAAACGAATAAAGAAGAAATCCCCTACTGGCAACTAATTTATCAGTAGGGGATTTTTTAATTTCGTTTTAATTTTGCAAGTACAAGGTTCAGTGCATAGTGGAGTGTTTTGTCTTTGGTGATAAAGAGGGTCAAGAGGTAATAGATACCACAAGTTGCTACGGTAGAAAGAACCATGAGAATCATATTGAAGTTTACTGTGTAGGAATTGATTTGGAAAATCATCTTGAAAATATAGAAGATTGGGATAAAACCAAGGGATATAATGCTATAACGTGTTAAGGTTATAAAAATTTCTTTTAAACTAATCAGTTGATGTTTCTTGATAAAATGAATTTCAAGTAAAACAACGATAGTTTCTGCAATAATGGTCGTAGCGATGTAATACTCAGGTGCAAAAATATTATTGAAATACAAGATGCTATTTAATAGTATATTGGCACCACCACCAAGGAAGTAGAAGGCAGTTAAGCGATTTTCATGATCGTTAATAAAGATAATCTGTTTACCAAGAATCAACTCAATAGCCCATATGATGGTGCGAAAAGCGAAGACGCTAGTTACGATACCCGCTTCAAGATATTTTTCAGAAGAATAAATAACAGTTGCGTACCGCCCCAATATCATAATCCCGATACTAGTTGGAACCATAAGGAAATAGAATAAGGATGCCGCTTGATTCACGAGATAATTATAGGACTTGTAATCCTTTTTCCCGAGATAGTAGCCGAGGCGTGGAATACTGACGTTGATAGCTCCACTCAAGACACTGGCAATCAACATGACGATACTATAGGCAATTGTATAATAGGAAATATAGTTTTCATCTGGTCCCTTGGTGATAAACATTCTGTCTAGCAAGGTATAAAGCATATTAGCGTTTGCTAAGAGAAGCATAGTAAAGAGCGGTTTAGAAGCTTTAGCAAGTTCGACGAAACCGATCTTAACAAAAGAAACTTCTCTCTTAATCCAAAGAAAACTGAGCAGGTAGTTGAGGATAGTGGTCGCTGTCATAACGATAGCATAAGGAACGATATCATCTGCCGTTTTAACGAAGGCGAAGATAGCGACCAGCATGGTAATTCGAATGATTAATGTTTTGTAGAGGATGAAGGCATAGTTTTCATAAGCCTCGTTCATCCATTCGATATTGAGAAATTGGAAGAGTGCTTGGGCCCCTAGGATGTAGTAGAGGACTTTCAGATTCTCAATGCTGGTGTCAAAGAAGATAATGAGGAAGTAGATACCAGTGGTCAGGAGGGAGGTGAAAACCGAGATATAAAACAACTTAGAAAAGACGTAGTTGATTTTATTCTTGTCATCCTTGACCTTACTGATAGCTCGAATCCCGTAGTTGTATATTCCAAAGGCAGCTAGTGGAATAACGAAACTTGCCCAGGTATTGGCTGTATTGAAATAACCGTAATTGGATTTGCTGAGAATCCGCGTCAGATAAGGATTGGTTATCAGTGGAAAAACGATATTGAGAATATTGACCAGCAAGCTGGCCAAGGCATTTACTTTTATATTTTTCATTGAACTTTCTTTCTTAAATCTAAAATCATATCTAGTATTATATCACATTCTCGCTTCATTCTTTTGATAAAATCGTAAAAATCTAGTATAATAGATAGACTGAAAGTATGAGGTTACTAGATATGAAGATGAAACAAATTAGTGATACAACACTGAAAATCACAATGACTTTAGATGATTTGATGGACCGAGGAATGGAGATTGCAGACTTTCTCGTTCCTCAGGAAAAAACTGAAGAGTTTTTCTATGCTATTCTAGATGAGTTAGAGATGCCAGACAATTTCTTGGATAGTGGCATGCTGAGTTTCCGCGTGACGCCAAAACCTGATAAGGTGGACGTCTTTGTGACCAAATCCAAGATTGACCAAAATCTGGATTTTGAAGATTTGGCGGATCTACCAGACATGGAAGAATTAGCCCAAATGTCGCCAGATGAATTTCTCAAAACCTTGGAAAAGAGCATTGCAGATAAGACCAAGGACGATATTGAGGCCATCCAATCTCTAGAGCAGGTCGAAGCAAAGGAAGAAGAGCAAGAGCAGGCAGACAAGGAGACTGAGAGTAAGAAAGAACCTTATATCTACTATATCCTGCGCTTTGCAAGCCTTGCTGACTTAGTTGCTTTTGCAAAGACGGTTAACTACCAGATGGAAACCTCTGAGCTCTATAAGATGAATGGGCACTACTATTTGACAATCTTAGTCGATGTAGAAAATCATCCTAGTCCATATCCGGCCTGGCTCTTGGCTCGTATGCGTGAATTTGCAGACGACAGTGACATCAGTCGTTCCGTTTTGCAAGAGTATGGGCAAATATTGATTAACCATGACGCAGTTCTCGGTCTGCAAAAGATTCGTTCATAATTTTTAAAATCAATTTTCATTTATCAAGAAAGACGAATCATGGGATTCGTTTTTTCTTTTCTAGATCGAAATAGTGATTTACTATAATAGGAATTTTCACAAAATTCTGTTATAATGGCTATATCAGAAAATTTCTAGGAGACAAACATGACAGTTAAAATTGCTTTACTCGGATTTGGTACCGTTGCAAGTGGTGTGCCATTCCTACTAAAGGAAAATGGAGAAAAAATCGTTCAGTCAGCTCATTCAGAGATTGAAGTAGCCAAGGTATTGGTCAAGGATGAAGATGAAAAGAACCGCTTGCTTGCAGCAGGAAATGACTTTAACTTTGTGACCAATGTAGATGATATTTTATCAGACAAGGACATTACTATTGTAGTGGAATTGATGGGGCGTATCGAACCAGCTAAGACCTTTATCACTCGTGCCTTAGAAGCTGGGAAACACGTTGTTACTGCTAACAAGGACCTTTTGGCTGTCCATGGTGCAGAATTGCTAGAAATCGCTAAAGAGCATAAGGTAGCACTTTACTACGAAGCAGCAGTTGCTGGTGGGATTCCAATTCTTCGTACTTTGGCAAATTCATTAGCTTCTGACAAAATTACGCGCGTTCTTGGTGTCGTTAACGGAACTTCCAACTTCATGATGACCAAGATGGTCGAAGAAGGCTGGTCTTACGATGATGCTCTGGCTGAAGCACAAAGACTTGGATTTGCAGAAAGCGACCCTACAAATGACGTGGATGGGATTGACGCAGCCTACAAGATGGTGATTTTGAGCCAGTTTGCTTTTGGTATGAAGGTTGCCTTTGACGATGTAGCCCACAAGGGAATCCGCAACATCACACCAGAAGACGTAGCTGTAGCCCAAGACCTTGGCTATGTAGTGAAATTGGTTGGTTCTATCGAGGAAACTCCTTCAGGTATTGCTGCAGAAGTGACTCCAACCTTCCTTCCTAAAGCACATCCACTTGCCAGTGTGAATGGGGTAATGAACGCTGTTTTTGTAGAATCTATCGGTATCGGTGAATCTATGTACTACGGACCAGGTGCGGGTCAAAAACCGACTGCAACAAGTGTTGTAGCAGATATTGTCCGTATCGTTCGTCGCTTGAATGATGGTACTATTGGTAAAGACTTCAACGAATATAGCCGTGACTTGGTTTTGGCAAATCCTGAAGATGTTAAAGCAAACTACTATTTCTCAATCTTGGCACCAGACTCAAAAGGTCAGGTCTTGAAATTGGCTGAAATCTTTAATGCCCAAGATATTTCCTTCAAGCAAATCCTCCAAGATGGCAAAGAGGGTGACAAGGCGCGTGTAGTGATTATCACTCATAAGATTAATAAAGCACAACTTGAGAATGTTTCAGCTGAGTTGGCCAAAGCTTCAGAATTTGACCTCTTGAATACCTTCAAGGTGTTAGGAGAATAGGATGAAGATTATTGTACCTGCAACCAGTGCCAATATTGGGCCAGGTTTTGATTCGGTCGGTGTAGCTGTAACCAAGTATCTTCAAATTGAGGTTTGTGAAGAACGGGATGAGTGGTTGATTGAACACCAGATTGGCAAATGGATTCCCCATGACGAGCGTAATCTCTTGCTCAAGATTGCCTTGCAAATTGCGCCAGACTTGCAACCGAGACGCTTGAAAATGACCAGCGATGTTCCCTTGGCGCGTGGTTTGGGTTCTTCTAGCTCGGTTATCGTTGCTGGGATTGAACTGGCTAACCAACTGGGCAAGCTCAACCTATCTGACCATGACAAATTGCAGCTGGCGACTAAGATTGAAGGGCATCCAGACAATGTGGCTCCAGCTATCTATGGAAATCTTGTTGTTGCGAGCTCTGTTGAAGGGCAGGTTTCTGCGATTGTGGCAGATTTCCCAGAGTGTGATTTTTTAGCTTATATTCCCAACTATGAATTGCGCACTCGCGATAGCCGTGGTGTCCTTCCTAAGAAATTGTCCTACAAGGAAGCTGTTGCAGCTAGTTCTATCGCCAATGTGGCGGTTGCAGCCTTGTTGGCAGGAGATATGGTGACTGCTGGGCAAGCAATCGAGGGGGACCTCTTCCATGAGCGCTATCGTCAGGACCTAGTGAGAGAATTTGCGACGATTAAGCAAGTAGCTAAAGAGAATGGTGCCTATGCAACCTACCTCTCTGGTGCTGGGCCAACAGTGATGGTCTTGGCCTCTCATGACAAGATGCCGGCTATTAAGGCAGAATTGCAAAAGCAACCTTTCAAAGGCAAACTGCATGACTTGAAAGTTGATACGCAAGGTGTCCGTGTCGAAGCAAAATAAAGAATAGAAGATAGGATGGGGAAATTCTCGACCAGAGGACTTCCTATCCTTTTTTTGAAAAAAAGGATAGTTTAAAAACTTGATAAAGGAGAAATAAAGATGGCAGAAATTTATCTAGCAGGTGGTTGTTTTTGGGGCCTAGAGGAGTATTTTTCCCGAATTGCTGGAGTGCTAGCAACCAGTGTCGGCTACGCTAATGGCCAAGTCGAAACGACCAATTACCAGTTGCTCAAGGAAACAGACCATGCAGAGACTGTTCAAGTGATTTATGATGAGAAAGCAGTGTCACTTAGAGAGATTTTGCTTTATTATTTCCGTGTTATTGATCCCTTGTCTATTAACCAACAAGGGAATGACCGCGGTCGCCAATATCGAACGGGAATCTATTATCAGGATGAAGCAGACTTGCCAGCTATCTACACAGTGGTGCAGGAGCAGGAGCGTATGCTGGGTCGAAAGATTGCAGTAGAGGTGGAGAAACTTCGTCACTACATTTTAGCAGAAGACTACCATCAAGACTATCTTAAGAAGAATCCTTCCGGTTACTGTCATATCGATGTGACCGATGCTGAGAAGCCATTGATTGACGCCTCTAACTATGAAAAGCCTAGTCAAGAGGTGTTAAAGGAAAGCTTAACTGAAGAGTCTTACCGTGTTACGCAAGAAGCTGCTACAGAGGCTCCATTTAGTAATGCTTATGACCAGACCTTTGAAGAAGGGATTTATGTAGACATCACGACGGGTGAACCTCTTTTTTTCGCTAAGGATAAGTTTGCTTCAGGTTGTGGTTGGCCAAGTTTTAGTCGTCCGATTTCTAAGGAGTTGATTCACTATTACAAGGACCTGAGCCATGGAATGGAGCGAATCGAGGTTCGTTCTCGCTCAGGCAATGCTCACTTGGGTCATGTTTTCACAGATGGACCTCAGGAGTTAGGTGGCCTGCGTTACTGTATTAATTCTGCTTCCTTACGCTTTGTAGCCAAGGATGAGATGGAAAAAGCAGGATATGGCTATCTATTACCTTACTTAAACAAATAAAACTGAGAGGGTGGGGCTTCCCACTTTCTTCATTTCCAGAATAAGAATAGAAGGGACTTATGAAACACTTACTATCTTACTTCAAACCCTACATCAAGGAATCGATTTTGGCACCCTTGTTCAAGTTACTAGAAGCTGTTTTTGAGCTCCTGGTTCCCATGGTGATTGCAGGGATTGTTGACCAGTCCTTGCCCCAGAGAGATCAAGGACATCTTTGGATGCAGATTGGCCTGCTCCTTATCTTTGCAGTAATTGGTGTTTTAGTGGCCTTGGTAGCCCAGTTTTACTCAGCCAAGGCAGCGGTTGGTTTTGCCAAAGAACTGACAGACGACCTTTATCGTCATATTCTTTCCTTACCCAAGGATAGCAGAGATCGTTTGACAACTTCGAGCTTGGTGACTCGCTTGACTTCGGATACCTACCAGATACAGACTGGTATCAATCAATTCCTGCGCCTCTTTTTGAGAGCGCCTATTATCGTTTTTGGAGCCATTTTTATGGCCTATCGCATCTCGGCTGAGCTGACTTTCTGGTTCTTAGTTATGGTTGTCATTTTGACGATTGTCATTGTCGGTCTCTCTCGACTGGTCAATCCTCTCTACAGCAGTCTCAGAAAGAAAACGGATCAGCTGGTTCAGGAAACGCGCCAGCAATTACAAGGCATGCGAGTTATTCGTGCTTTTGGTCAGGAAAAACGAGAGTTACAGATTTTTCAAACCCTTAACCAAGTTTATGCTAGATTGCAAGAAAAGACGGGTTTCTGGTCTAGTTTGTTAACACCTCTGACCTATCTGATTGTCAATGGAACTCTTCTTGTCATCATCTGGCAGGGCTATATTTCAATTCAAGGAGGTTTACTCAGTCAAGGTGCTCTTATTGCCCTTATCAACTACCTCTTACAAATTTTGGTGGAATTGGTTAAGCTCGCCATGCTGATAAATTCCCTCAACCAGTCCTATATCTCAGCCAAGCGAATTGGGGAAGTTTTTACCGAAGCTCCAGAAGATATTTTTTCAGAATTAGAAGAAAAGCAAGCTACCGGTGATCGGGTTTTGAAAGTCCAAGAATTGACCTTTACCTATCCCGATGCGGCTCAAGCTTCTCTGAGAGACATTTCCTTTAATATGACTCAAGGGCAGCTCCTTGGTATCATCGGGGGAACTGGTTCAGGTAAATCAAGCTTGGTGCAAGTCTTACTTGGACTTTATCCAGTAGATAAGGGGAGCATTGACCTTTATCGAAATGGACGTAGTCCTCGTAATCTTGAGCAATGGCGGTCTTGGATTGCCTATGTGCCCCAAAAGGTCGAACTCTTTATGGGAACTATTCGTTCCAACTTGACTTTGGGTTTCAATCGAGAAGTGTCTGACCAGCAACTCTGGCAGGCCTTGGAGATTGCGCAAGCTAAGGATTTTGTCAGTGAAAAGGAAGGACTCTTGGATGCCCTGGTTGAGGCTGGCGGTCGAAATTTCTCAGGTGGACAAAAACAAAGGCTGTCTATCGCATGTGCAGTCTTGCGCCAAGCTCCATTTCTCATCTTAGATGATGCGACCTCGGCCCTCGACACCATTACCGAGTCCAATCTCTTGAAAGCTATCCGAGAGAATTTACCTAACACGAGCTTAATCTTGATTTCTCAACGGAATTCGACACTTCAGATGGCTGACCAGATTCTCCTCTTGGAAAAAGGTGAGTTACTAGCTGTTGGCAAGCACGATGACTTGATGAAGACTAGCCAAGTCTATCGCGAAATCAATGCATCCCAACATGGAAAGGAGGACTAGCATGAAACGACAAACTGCAAACCAGACGCTCAAACGTTTGGCCATAGATTTAGCAAGCCATCCCTTCCTCCTTTTCCTTGCCTTTCTAGGAACTATTGCCCAAGTTGCTTTATCGATCTACCTACCTATCTTGATTGGGCAGGTCATTGACCAGGTCCTTGTGGCTGGTTCTTCACCAATTTTTTGGCAGATTTTCATCCAGATGATCTTGGTGGTCATAGGAAATACTCTGGTACAATGGGTCAATCCTCTTCTCTATAATCGCCTAATCTTCTCTTATACCAGAGATTTACGAGAGCGAATTATTCATAAGCTCCATCGGTTACCGATTGCTTTTGTGGATCGGCAAGGCAGTGGAGAGATGGTCAGTCGAGTGACCACAGACATAGAGCAGCTGGCAGCCGGCTTGACCATGATTTTTAACCAATTTTTCATTGGTGTTTTGATGATTTTGGTTAGTATTTTAGCCATGATCCAAATTCATCTCCTCATGACCCTCTTGGTCTTGCTGTTGACACCACTATCCATGGTGATTTCACGCTTTATTGCCAAACGGTCTTATCATCTCTTCCAGAAGCAAACAGAGACGAGGGGAATTCAGACTCAGTTGATTGAAGAATCGCTTAGCCAGCAGACTATTATCCAGTCCTTCAATGCTCAGACAGAGTTTATCCAAAGACTGCACGAGGCGAATGGCAACTACGCAGGTTATTCTCAGTCAGCTATCTTTTATTCATCAACGGTTAATCCTTCGACTCGCTTTGTCAATGCACTCATCTATGCTCTTCTTGCTGGAGTGGGAGCTTATCGTATCATGATGGGTTCAACCTTGACCATTGGGCGTTTAGTAACTTTTTTGAACTATGTTCAGCAGTATACCAAGCCCTTTAACGATATCTCTTCAGTGCTAGCTGAGTTGCAAAGTGTTCTCGCTTGCGCAGAGCGCGTCTATGCTGTCTTAGAAAGTCCAGAGGTGGCTGAAACAGGTAAGGAAGTCTTGACCAGTGACCAAGTTAAGGGAGCCATTTCCTTTAAGCATGTTTCTTTTGGTTACCATCCTGAAAGGATCTTGATTAAGGATTTGTCTATCGATATCCCAGCTGGTAGCAAGGTAGCCATCGTTGGTCCGACAGGCGCTGGTAAGTCAACTCTCATCAATCTCCTCATGCGTTTTTATCCTATTAATTCAGGAGATATCTTGCTAGACGGTTGTTCCATTTACGACTATACCCGAGCGTCATTGAGACAGCAGTTTGGGATGGTACTCCAAGAAACCTGGCTCAAGCAAGGGACCATTCATGACAATATTGCCTTTGGAAATCCTGATGCCAGTAGGGAGCAGGTGATTGCTGCCGCAAAAGCAGCCAACGCAGACTTTTTCATCCAACAGTTGCCACAGGGATACAATACCAAGTTGGAAAATGCAGGAGAATCTCTCTCTGTCGGTCAAGCCCAGCTCTTGACCATCGCCCGAGTCTTTCTAGCTATTCCAAAGATTCTTATCTTAGACGAGGCGACTTCCTCCATCGATACACGGACAGAGGTGCTAGTACAGGATGCCTTTGCCAAACTCATGAAGGGGCGCACAAGCTTTATTATTGCTCACCGTTTGTCAACCATTCAGGATGCGGATTTGATTCTTGTCTTGGTAGATGGTGACATTGTAGAGCATGGTAACCATCATGATCTCATGGATAGAAAGGGCAAGTATTACCAAATGCAAAAAGCTGCGGCCTTTAGCTCTGAATAAGTCATTCCTACCCATTTAAATTCTTAATGACACTAAAAGTTGCCTTCGGGTGACTTTTTTGTTACAATAGCTAGAAAAAATCAAGGTCTTAGAAGGAGAAAACAATGAAAGTCTATCAGCATGTAAATATCGTGACTTGTGACCAAGATTTCCATGTTTATTTGGATGGTGTCTTAGCCGTTAAGGATTCTCAAATCGTCTATGTCGGCCAAGAGGAGCCAGAGATTTTAGAGCAAGCTGAGCAGATTATAGACTATCAGGGAGCCTGGATCATGCCTGGTTTGGTTAATTGCCACACCCATTCTGCCATGAAAGGTTTGCGAGGAATTCAGGATGACAGCAATCTCCACGAATGGCTCAATGACTATATCTGGCCAGCAGAAGCAGGATTTACTCCCGATATGACTACCAAGGCAGTCAAAGAAGCTCTGACAGAGATGCTCCAGTCAGGAACAACAACCTTCAACGATATGTATAATCCCAATGGTGTGGATATTGAGCAAATTTATCAGGCAGTTAAGGCTTCCAAGATGAGTTGTTATTTCTCACCGACCCTCTTTTCTTCAGAGGCAGAAACAACTGCTGAGACCATAAGCAGAACCCGAGCCATCATAGAGGAAATCTTAGGATATGAAAACCCAAATTTCAAGGTTATGGTAGCTCCACATTCTCCCTACAGCTGTAGTAGAGACTTGCTGGAAGCGAGCTTAGATATGGCAAAAAAGCTGGACATTCCTATCCATATCCATGTGGCAGAGACCAAGGAAGAGTCAGGAATTATCCTCAAACGCTATGGCAAACGTCCCCTCGCCTTTCTAGAAGAACTGGGTTATTTAGATTATCCGTCTGTCTTTGCTCATGGGGTCGAGCTAAACGAGAGAGAAATTGAACGCTTGGCGACTTCTCAAGTGGCTATCGCCCACAATCCTATTAGTAACCTCAAACTGGCCTCAGGAATCGCTCCAATCAACCAACTCCAAAAAGCAGGAGTAGCAGTTGGAATTGCGACTGACTCGGTTGCTTCCAATAACAATCTAGATATGTTTGAGGAAGGACGGACAGCAGCCCTTCTTCAGAAGATGAAGAGTGGAGATGCTAGCCAATTTCCTATCGAGACAGCCCTTAAGGCACTGACAATCGAAGGAGCTAAGGTTCTAGGAATGGAAAAGCAGATAGGAAGCCTAGAAGTCGGCAAACAGGCAGATTTTCTGGTCATTCAACCACAAGGAAAAATCCATCTTCAACCTCAGGGAAATATGCTCTCTCACCTGGTTTATGCTGTCAAATCCAGTGATGTAGATGATGTTTATATCGCTGGAGAACAGGTGGTTAAGCAAGGCAAAGTTTTGACAGTAGAGATTTAAAAAAATTTAAAAAAAGTTTGCAAAAATCTTGCATTCTTTTTTTGTCTATGCTATACTTATATACGGTTTGAAAAAACTGCCTAAGACAGTAGGGGAGCTCGACTCATAAAGATCCTACCGAGGACAAAACGTATCATGTAAAAAGAAGCGTATTGTACTTTCGTGTCTAGGTTTGGGCGCGTTTTTCTTTTGAAAAAATTCCCCAAGCAAAATAATTACGGAGGTGAACACACTAATGAGTGAAGCAATTATTGCTAAGAAAGCGGAACTAGTTGACGTAGTAGCTGAGAAAATGAAAGCTGCTGCATCTATCGTCGTTGTAGACGCTCGTGGTTTGACAGTTGAGCAAGATACAGTTCTTCGTCGTGAGCTTCGTGGAAGCGAAGTTGAGTATAAAGTTATTAAAAACTCAATCTTACGTCGTGCAGCTGAAAAAGCTGGTCTTGAAGATCTTGCATCAGTATTTGTTGGACCATCTGCAGTAGCATTTTCTAACGAAGATGTTATCGCACCAGCGAAAATCTTGAACGATTTTGCTAAAAACGCTGAAGCACTTGAAATCAAAGGTGGTGCAATCGAAGGCGCTGTCGCATCAAAAGAAGAGATTCTTGCACTTGCAACTCTTCCAAACCGCGAAGGACTTCTTTCTATGCTCCTTTCTGTACTTCAAGCGCCAGTGCGCAACGTTGCTCTTGCAGTCAAAGCGGTTGCAGACAACAAAGAAGACGCAGCTTAATCTTAAGCTACGCAGCGTAGCCTAGCTACGGAAAAACGATTATAAAATTAAAAACTTATTTGGAGGAAATAACAATGGCATTGAACATTGAAAACATTATTGCTGAAATTAAAGAAGCTTCAATCCTTGAATTGAACGACCTTGTAAAAGCTATCGAAGAAGAATTTGGTGTAACTGCAGCTGCTCCTGTAGCTGTTGCTGCAGCTGGTGCTGCTGACGCTGGTGCTGCTAAAGACTCATTTGACGTTGAGTTGACAGCTGCTGGTGATAAAAAAGTTGGCGTTATCAAAGTTGTACGTGAAATCACTGGTCTTGGACTTAAAGAAGCTAAAGAACTTGTTGATGGTGCACCAGGTGTCATCAAAGAAGGCGTTCCAACTGCAGAAGCTGAAGAAATCAAAGCTAAATTGGAAGAAGCTGGAGCTTCAGTTACTCTTAAATAATAGAGCAACTACATTAGTAGCTTAAAAACATGATTAAACCGCTATTCTCAGGAGTAGCGGTTTTTTCTGTTACGATTTTAAATGGGTAAACCTACTTGAAATTATGGTCTGATACGAAAGTTCTAGTTTTTTTACTAACAATTACTAGAATCTTGATATAATTTCAATTTTCTTCTTGACCCTGACCTTAGGGAAGGGATTATACTAATAGTAGATAAGAAAGGAGTTTATTATGCAAATCAATACGATTCGTTCAGATAAAGTTTATCAGGAGATGCTCGAGCTTCCTTTAGAAAAGAGAGAAGGTCTCTTTCGAGCTAAGATTTTAGCACCTTTTGCTTCCAAATACCAAACTCAACACATTCCTCTGAAAGCGAAGTATCCTGGAGGATTTGATGCTCTATTTCTACTTGGATTTATGAATCAGTTGCCCGCAACTCTCTCGGAAGAGGATAGACCAGCTATCAACGCTCTGAGCTCTGATCAACTCTGGCAGGACTGCCAGGAAACCATCAAGAGGAGTATCGGTCTTTTTAAGCAAGCTGGCTATGATTTAGAGGTTGAGGATTACCATTTTACTATTTTATTGGGCAACCCTGAAAAGGCCATGTTACAGCTCCATAAGGGTTACAGCGGAGATGGTGGAATCCCAGGTTATCTCATGTTAAGCATACTGCCTAATGACTATACTTTGCCACGTATTCAAGCGGCATTGGCTCACGAGTGCAATCACAATGTCCGCTTCCAATTTATCAAATGGAATCAGCAGACGACACTAGCAGACTGGGTAGTCAGTGAAGGATTGGCAGAGTCTTTTGCGGCTGAGCTCTATGGTAAGGATCTCATTGGGCCTTGGGTTACTTCAACCAGTCCAGAGCAGTTAGAAGAGATTAAGCCCATCATCTCAAGTCAGCTTCAGCTAACAGGTATGGCGGAAATGGCTCCTTATCTTTACGGTGATGAAATTGCTGAGATTCAAGGTCAAATACCGGTTGGTATGCCTTATGCTGCAGGCTATGCTTATGGCTATCATCTTATACAAGCCTATCTGAAAAAGACTGGCAAGAGCATTATTGAGGCCACAGTAACACCAACAGAAGAGATTTTAGAGGCGACTGAAGACTTTTGGAAATGACACTTTTGTTTGAAAATTTGCCAGAACATGATATAATGTAGGTAATTTCAGGAGGTGATAGTATGCACTATAAAAGAATTGAATTGAAGGTGACAGATCAAGGAATTCATGAGCGCAAGATTTTTCAAGGTGTTAAGATTTTCAGTCGTAGCAAGTTATCTAAAGATCAGAAAAGCATTCTAACACAGAAGCTTTACCTGACTCCGAAGCAAAACATCGTTTACTATCAACGGACAGATGTCAACTATGACCAGAACTGGCAGCATAATAAGGACTATTACGAATTAGCTTATGGTCAGTTGGACAGAGAGACTGTTTTTAAGGTTTGTCAAGATTTTGACGAACTAAGTCCTTTTCTGGAAAATGAGCTACTTGAGAAGCTAAAAGAAAAGCAGTTAACAGGCAAATTTTTTGAAAAATTAGATATATAAAAATCCGGCTGCTTTTATAAGCAGTCGGATTTATTCTAGTGTGATAGTGCTGAAACAATACCTTTACTATCATAGCCTAGGCTATATTTTTAAAAGTTGTTTTAGCTGTGTTGAGGGTGTTAGTACTGATGCCCTCAACTCGATCAGAGTGTATTGACATCTATTCATCTGATAAGAGGGATTTTATCATCCAGATATTCATAGCTGGGTGGCCGGCGGCGTTAGAAAGTGGTTCTTGCAGTGATGTGAAACCATAGTGTTGATAGATGGCTACAGCAGTAGCCAGTTCAGTAGAAGTTTCTAGATAAAGCTGTTCATAACCAGCTAGACGGGCCTCATGGAATATCCGCTTTATCAACCTACTGGAATAACCTTTGCCACGGCTATTTTTAGTGACATACAGTTTTTGTAATTCAGCAATCTTATCAGACACAGGTGCAAAGCCACCACAGCCAACCAGCTGACCTTCATCTTCCAGAATAAAGTAAGCTGCTCTCTCTTGCTGTTGATAGTAGTCGGACAAATGATCTAGATGAGAATCAAAGTAGACAGTTCCAGGTTTGTCAAGCCCGAATTCTTCAAGACTAGCTCGAATGAGCTGCGCTACAGCTGGATTATCTCTTACTTCCATTGGCCGTAAGTTCATCATTTGTCCTCCGATAGGATGTATCGACTAATTAAACAATACCTTGTGCAATCATAGCGTTTGTTACGTTTTCGAAGGCAGCGATATTTGCTCCTGCAAGGTAGTCAGTACCAAGTCCGTATGTTTCAGCAGTTGTTTTAGCTGTATTGAAGATGTTGGTCATGATGTCTTTGAGGCGTCCATCAACTTCTTCACGGGTCCATGAAAGGCGAAGGCTGTTTTGGCTCATTTCAAGCGCTGATACAGCTACACCACCAGCGTTGGCAGCTTTGGCAGGTCCGTAAAGGATTCCGTTTTCTTTGTAGACTTTAATCGCATCAAGGTCACTAGGCATGTTAGCACCTTCAGATACACAGATAACGCCTTGAGCAACCAAACGTTTAGCTGCTTCACCGTTGATTTCGTTTTGAGTCGCACATGGAAGAGCGATGTCGTAGTTACCAGCGTAAGTCCATACAGAACCTTCATGGTAAGTAGCAGTTGCTTTCTCAGCTGCATACTCAGTCAAACGAGCACGGCGTTTTTCTTTAACATCAACCAAAAGATCGAAGTCAATACCATTTTCGTCGATGACATAACCATTTGAGTCAGATACAGAGATAACAGTTGCACCAAGTTCAGTCGCTTTTTGAAGAGCATATTGAGCTACGTTACCAGAACCTGAAATTACCACTTTCTTACCAGCAAAACTGTTACCATTAGCTTTGAGCATTTCTTCAGTGTAGTAAACCAATCCATAACCAGTTGCTTCTGGACGAATCAAGCTACCACCAAATCCAAGAGGTTTACCAGTCAAGACACCCGCATCAAATTGGTTAAGACGTTTGTATTGTCCGTAAAGGTAACCAATTTCACGTCCTCCAACACCGATATCACCAGCAGGTACATCAAGAGATGGTCCGATGTATTTTTGCAATTCAGTCATGAAGCTTTGGCAGAAGCGCATCACTTCAGCATCAGTCTTCCCTTTAGGATCGAAGTCTGATCCACCTTTACCTCCACCGATTGGAAGTCCAGTCAAAACGTTTTTAAAGATTTGTTCGAAGCCAAGGAATTTCAAGATCCCTTGGTTTACAGTTGGGTGGAAACGAAGTCCGCCTTTATATGGTCCAACAGCTGAGTTGAATTGAACACGGTAACCACGGTTGACTTGGACTTTTCCCTCACGGTCCACCCAAGGAACACGGAAAGAAATCACGCGCTCAGGCTCAGTGATACGTGCCAAGATGTTTTCTTCGATATACTCAGGATGTTTTTCAAATACAGGTTCCAAAGTGCTGAAGAATTCTTCAACCGCCTGGAGAAATTCAGCCTCATGCCCGTTACGAGCTTTCACAGTTGCAAACACGCTTTGGATATAGTCTTTAGCAGATGTCATATCGTTCTCCTTTTTGTTGTTATATTTTATTACATGAGCCATTATAGCAGAATTTTTTTTGAGTGTAAAGAAAAAAACAGAAATTTTCTAAAAATTCTTTCAATTTACAAAACCGAACGTTTTATATAGAAATTAGTTTCTCAAAGAGAAAATCTTAAAGTATGGTATAATATTAGAAATAAAAGGAATCTGGAGGATCAGAATCATGGTATCAACGAAAACACAAATAGCTGGCTTTGAGTTTGATAATTGCTTGATGAATGCAGCAGGTGTGGCTTGTATGACGATAGAAGAGCTTGAAGGAGTCAAAAACTCAGCGGCGGGAACCTTTGTCACAAAGACAGCGACCTTGGACTTTCGTCAGGGGAATCCTGAACCACGTTATCAGGATGTTCCACTTGGTTCTATCAACTCCATGGGCTTACCAAATAATGGCTTAGACTACTATCTGGACTATCTTTTGGACTTGCAGGAAAAAGAGCCAAACCGAACTTTCTTCCTATCTTTAGTTGGCATGTCTCCAGAAGAAACACATGCCATCTTGAAAAAAGTTCAAGAGAGTGAATTCAAAGGACTGACAGAGCTTAATCTCTCTTGTCCAAACGTTCCAGGAAAACCTCAGATTGCCTATGATTTTGAAACAACAGACCGTATCTTGTCAGAGGTATTTGCCTACTTTACCAAACCTCTTGGAATCAAGTTGCCACCATATTTTGATATTGTCCACTTTGACCAAGCGGCAGCTATTTTTAACAAGTATCCACTCAAATTTGTTAACTGTGTTAACTCTATCGGGAATGGTCTCTATATCGAAGATGAGTCTGTCGTTATTCGCCCTAAAAACGGTTTTGGAGGCATTGGTGGAGAGTATATCAAACCGACTGCTCTAGCGAATGTGCACGCCTTTTACCAACGTTTAAATCCCCAAATCCAAATCATCGGAACGGGTGGCGTTCTTACGGGTCGTGATGCCTTTGAACATATCCTCTGCGGTGCGAGTATGGTGCAAGTAGGGACCACTCTTCACAAAGAAGGTATCAGTGCTTTTGAACGCATTACCAATGAACTGAAAGCTATTATGGAGGAAAAAGGGTACGAGAGACTAGAAGATTTCCGTGGGAAATTGCGCTATATTGACTAAATTAAATCGAAAAATCAGAAGAAAGGAGAGAAGATGCTAGCCATTGAAGACAGTCAGAAGTTGACGTTATCAAATCTATCTAGCTTGAATCTATTTACAGGGACAGACCAGGGTCAGTTTGAAGTTATGAAGAGTCAAGTGTTGAAGCAGATTGGTTATGATCCAGCTGATCTCAATTTTGCTTACTTTGATATGAAAGAAGTGGCTTATAAAGACTTAGAGTTGGAGCTGGTTAGTCTCCCTTTCTTTGCGGATGAGAAAATCGTGATATTAGACCATTTTGTCGATATCACAACAGCCAAGAAACGTTTTTTAACAGATGATGAGCTCAAGTCATTTGAGGCATACCTTGATAACCCTTCGCCAACAACCAAGTTATTGATTTTTGCAGAAGGAAAGTTGGATAGTAAAAGACGGTTGGTCAAATTGCTCAAACGAGATGCGACTGTTTTTGATGCTATTGAACCCAAGGAACAAGAACTCCGCCAATATTTCCAAAAATGGAGCCAAAAACAAGGTTTGCAGTTTGCGGAAAAGTCTTTTGAAAATCTACTCATCAAGTCTGGTTTTCAGTTTAGCGAAATCCAGAAAAATCTCCTCTTTTTACAGTCTTATAAGTCAGATGGCATGATAGAGGAGAAGGATATTGTCGAGGCTATTCCAAAGACTTTGCAGGACAATATTTTTGATTTGACTCAGCTTATCTTGGGCAAAAAGATCGACCAGGCCCGTGACTTGGTTAGAGATTTGACCTTGCAAGGGGAGGATGAGATCAAGCTCATAGCTGTCATGTTAGGACAGTTTCGAACCTTTACCCAAGTGAAGATTTTATCAGAGACTGGTCAGACGGAATCGCAGATTGCAAGCAGTCTGGGAACTTACTTGGGGCGCAATCCTAATCCTTATCAAATCAAGTTTGCACTGAGAGATTCGAGAGGGATTTCCTTGACTTTCCTCAAGCGAGCGATTTCTTATTTGATTGAAACAGACTACCAGATTAAGACAGGTGTCTATGAAAAAAGTTACTTGTTTGAAAAGGCACTCTTGCGGATTGCGACAGAGGCAAATTGAGCAAAAAACTTGAAAAAAGAGGATGATTGCGTTATCATTTTCTTATAGAAAGAAAAAGAGGTATTACAGATGGCTATTATCTTACCAGACCTTCCATACGCATACGACGCTTTGGAACCATACATCGATGCTGAAACAATGCACTTGCACCATGACAAACACCATCAAACTTATGTCAACAATGCGAATGCTGCTCTTGAAAAACACCCTGAAATCGGTGAAGACCTTGAAGCTTTACTTGCTGATGTAGAATCTATCCCAGCTGATATCCGTCAAGCACTTATCAACAATGGTGGTGGACACTTGAACCACGCTCTTTTCTGGGAATTGATGACTCCTGAAAAGACTGCTCCTTCAGCAGAACTTGCAGCAGCAATCGATGCAACATTTGGTTCATTTGAAGAGTTCCAAGCAGCCTTTACAGCAGCAGCTACAACTCGCTTCGGTTCTGGATGGGCATGGTTGGTTGTCAACAAAGAAGGGAAGCTTGAAGTGACTTCAACAGCAAACCAAGACACACCAATCTCAGAAGGCAAAAAACCAATCTTGGGCTTGGACGTTTGGGAACATGCTTACTACGTGAAATACCGCAACGTTCGTCCTGACTACATCAAAGCTTTCTTCTCAGTGATTAACTGGAACAAAATAGACGAGCTTTACGCAGCAGCCAAATAATAAAATATGGAGGGAAGAATTGTTCTTCTCTTTTTAAGGTTTTCAAGCAGAAGTCTGACAGAATCGTCAGACTTTTTTCATTTTCAGGATATTCGTGCCAACTTGTAGAAATTATGGTAAAATAGAGTGTTAAGTAATCGTGGAAAAGGAAGACTATGCGTAAAGAAATTGCACCTGAATTATACAACTATAACAAGTTTCCTGGCCCAGAATTTCAAGTAAATGGGGATAAGGTTGAGACTGAAGGGATTGCTTTTACCTTGGTTGAAAATATCAAGGATGCCTTCGATGTGACAGTCTTTAATCAACGCTTCTCAGAAGTGTTAACCAAGTTTGATTATGTCGTGGGGGACTGGAGCAATGAACAGCTTCGCCTACGCGGTTTTTACAAAGACGATCGAACAGAGGAAAAAATTGAAAAAATCAGTCGCTTACAGGACTATCTTTTAGAGTACTGTAGTTATGGTTGTGCCTATTTTGTTCTAGAAAATCAAGCACCGAAACGGGCTTCATTTGACAAAAAAATGCGTAAAAAGGATGAGGAAAACTTTCCTAGAAGAGGCAAGAAACCTTCGCAAAACAAGAGAAAACCAAATGCGGATAAGCGAAATAGACGTCGTCATAAGGATCAAAAGTCTCAGAAAGAGGACAAGGGACAGCGCCATTTTGTCATTCGTCAGAAATAGCTAGAGAATAAGGAGAAGAGATGAAACCTTCTATTTATAGTTTAACACGTCAAACCATGCAAGAATGGGTATTAGAACAGGGAGAAAAGAAATTCCGAGCAGATCAAATCTGGGAATGGCTCTACCGCAAACGTGTCCAGTCATTTGAAGAAATGACCAACCTTTCCAAGGATTTGATTGCCAAGCTCAATGACCAGTTTGTGGTCAATCCATTGAAACAACGGATTGTACAAGAGTCAGCTGACGGTACCGTTAAGTATCTTTTCGAGTTGCCAGATGGCATGTTGATTGAGACAGTACTCATGCGTCAACACTATGGTTTGTCAGTCTGTGTGACCACTCAGGTTGGCTGTAATATTGGTTGTACCTTCTGTGCATCAGGCTTGATCAAGAAGCAACGTGACCTTAATAACGGTGAAATTGTAGCGCAGATCATGCTAGTTCAGAAATACTTTGATGAACGTGGTCAGGATGAACGTGTCAGCCATATCGTTGTTATGGGAATTGGTGAACCATTTGATAATTACAACAATGTTTTGAATTTTGTCCGTACCATCAATGATGACAAGGGGATGGCTATCGGTGCTCGTCACATCACAGTTTCAACTTCAGGTTTGGCCCACAAAATTCGTGACTTTGCTAATGAAGGCGTACAGGTCAATCTGGCTGTGTCCCTTCACGCACCCAATAATGAATTGCGTTCAAGCATCATGAAGATTAACCGTGCCTTTCCGATTGAAAAACTCTTTGCTGCTATTGAGTATTATATCGAAACAACCAATCGCCGTGTGACCTTTGAATATATCATGCTCAATGAAGTCAACGATGGCGTTGAACAAGCCTTGGAATTGGCTGAATTGCTCAAAAACATCAAGAAATTGTCATATGTCAACTTGATTCCCTATAACCCAGTTAGTGAACATGACCAATATAGCCGTAGTCCTAAAGAGCGCGTGATGGCCTTCTACGATACCCTCAAGAAAAAAGGGGTCAACTGTGTTGTCCGTCAAGAGCATGGTACAGATATTGATGCAGCTTGTGGACAATTACGCTCCAATACAATGAAACGTGACCGCCAGAAGGCAGTCGCAGCGGTAAATCCATAAAATGACTAAAAAAAGAGAATTAATCTTAAGATTGGGAGTGGCTATTTACAGTCTTTGCATTGTCTGTTTTTGTTTTACTCCCCAACCTCAACTTCCTACAGGAGTGGAAACTCCAGGTATTCAAACTTTTGGACGCCTGGTTTTTCTTTTAACTCCCTTAAACTCCTTTTGGAAACTGGGTGAAGTGACTAGTTTGGGACAAGTCCTTTGGATCTTTTTGCAGAACATTTTAAATGTCTTCTTGCTTTTCCCGCTAGTCTTTCAACTGATCTATCTCTGTCCAAATTTACGACAAACGAAAAAAATCATCCTTCTCAGTTTTCTACTGAGTCTAGGAATTGAGTGCACGCAACTAGTTTTAGATTTTTTATTCGACTTTAATCGGGTCTTTGAGATTGATGATTTGTGGACCAATACCCTGGGAGGCTATCTGGCTTGGGCCCTCTATAAAGGACTGCATAAAAACAAGATAAGGAATTAGAATGAGTATTTTAGAAGTTAAAAATTTGAGTCACGGTTTTGGTGACCGTGCAATTTTTGAAGATGTCTCCTTCCGTCTCCTCAAGGGAGAACACATCGGTCTTGTCGGTGCCAACGGTGAAGGAAAATCAACCTTTATGAGTATCGTGACTGGTAAAATGCTACCAGATGAAGGGAAGGTGGAATGGTCTAAATATGTGACTGCTGGCTATCTAGACCAGCACGCTGTACTAAAAGAAGGCCAAACTGTACGTGATGTTTTGCGTACAGCCTTTGATGAGCTTTTTAAAGCAGAAGCTCGTATCAATGACCTCTACATGGAAATGGCAGAAGAAGGAGCAGATATCGACGCGCTGATGGAAGAAGTCGGGGAGCTCCAAGATCGTTTGGAGAGTCGTGATTTTTATACTTTAGATGCCAAGATTGATGAGGTAGCGCGTGCCCTCGGTGTCATGGACTATGGTATGGATACAGACGTAACAGCCTTGTCAGGTGGACAAAGAACAAAGGTACTTTTAGCTAAACTCCTCCTTGAAAAGCCAGATATCTTGCTGCTTGACGAGCCAACCAACTACTTGGATGCTGAACATATTGACTGGCTCAAGCGTTATCTCCAAAACTATGAGAATGCTTTTGTCCTTATTTCACATGATATTCCTTTCCTCAACGACGTGATCAATATTGTCTACCATGTGGAGAATCAACAATTGACTCGCTATTCTGGAGACTACTACCAGTTCCAAGAAGTCTATGCTATGAAGAAATCTCAGCTGGAGGCAGCCTACGAACGTCAGCAGAAAGAGATTGCTGACCTTAAGGACTTTGTTGCGCGAAATAAAGCGCGAGTTGCAACACGAAACATGGCCATGTCCCGTCAAAAGAAATTGGATAAGATGGACATTATCGAACTTCAAAGCGAGAAGCCAAAACCATCCTTTGATTTCAAACCAGCTCGTACGCCTGGGCGCTTTATCTTCCAAGCCAAGGACTTGCAGATTGGTTATGACCGTCCACTTACCAAACCCTTAAACCTCACATTTGAACGCAATCAAAAGGTTGCCATTATCGGGGCAAATGGTATTGGGAAAACAACCCTCTTGAAGTCTCTCTTGGGAATTATTCCACCAATCGCTGGAGAAGTTGAACGTGGTGACTATCTTGAACTTGGTTACTTTGAACAAGAAGTAGAAGGTGGTAATCGCCAAACACCGCTTGAAGCTGTATGGAATGCCTTTCCTGCACTCAATCAGGCAGAAGTTCGTGCAGCCCTTGCTCGTTGTGGTTTGACGACTAAGCACATCGAAAGTCAGATTCAGGTCTTATCAGGTGGGGAACAGGCCAAGGTGCGTTTCTGTCTCTTGATGAATCGTGAAAACAACGTCTTAGTGCTGGACGAGCCAACCAACCATTTGGATGTGGATGCCAAGGATGAACTCAAACGCGCTCTCAAAGAATACAAGGGATCTATCCTTATGGTTTGCCACGAACCAGACTTTTATGAAGGCTGGATGGACCAAATCTGGGACTTTAATAAGCTAACATAAATAGTTATAAAAAAGCCAAGTCGATGAGACATGGCTTTTTGACTAATTTAGTTGCTTAAGACTATCTTATTCCAAGTAACTCTTACCATTTTCAACAACCATAGTGATGTTGACGTCGGTATATTTACCATCAGATAAAGTGCTAAAAGTGAATTTATAGATACCATCTGATAGAGTTCCGACTGGAAGTGATGTTAATTTATCTTTTAAGTAGTCTACACGATTATCATTTTTATAATTTTGTCTATCCTCGATTATACTGAAATTTAAGTACTTGATAGAAATGATTAGAGATTTATTTTTGATATGTTTGTTAATATCGATATTGTAAAATCCTGCAATATCTGTATCTCCATTTTCTCTATTTTTTACAGCCTCTTTAATAAGAATACTATCAAATTTTCTTTTGTCAGCTGGTGTAATCTCGACAGAATTATTCTCTAGTAATTTGAAACCAACTGCCTCATTAAGTTTAGTCACTATATCATCTTTTAGTTTTAGATCTCTTATTCTTTCTTCGTAGACCTTTAAGACAAATTCAAATTGTTCAAGTGTAACTTTATCAAATAACTCCCTTTCCGCATCGTTTTCAAGATAGGAACGAATTTCTTCCTTGGCCTTTTCATCTAATGTTGTCACGTGTGTTCCATTATGAACATCAGAAACATAAATATAATCGATAAAATTTTCTCCGTTCGATAAAGTCTCTTTATAAAATAAAGTAGTAAGAGTTCCGTTATAAGGCTCATTTAAATGTTCTTTCTTATATACTTCGACTTTTCCTTTTAAGCCAAAGTCTTTAAAGTCTTGTACATATTGAACAGTCGAGCCCCATAACGAAACTTTGCTATTGTTGACTAACAATAAATTACATAACAAAAAGACTATAGTTCCAAAAACAAAACTTGATTTGTTAGAAGACTTGTTATCTTGATTGAGCTTCGTTTTTTGAAAGTTTCCAATAAAGAAGATAATAGAGTATAGGAGACTAACGGTAAACAACATTAGGTAATTATAAATATAATTGATTGACCACAAACTTAGATATACTATATTTGATAATTGTAAGCAGACTCCTATAGTCGCTAGAATTACTTGTATATTACTAGTCTTTTGGACTAGCTGATTATCTTTAAAGCTTGATTTTAATTTCAGAGGATCTCTGAAGGCAAAAAAATTACCTAAAAGGATTAAAGCTATTGCTAAAAAGAATACAGGCGGTAGAATGACAATAGCATAACCTGATGAATAGAAGGGAGCAAAAAAAAACGAGATTATAGAGTAAATATCCTAATAAGACCAAGCAAAGTCGTATCAAGCTTATTTTATATGGTTTCATAGGAGAACCTCTTTATTACTGTTAACTGTATTATATCATAACTGGAGAAGAAAATAGAGCGCTTATATGGAAAGATCAATTAAAAAAGATAGGCCCTATGACCTATCTTTTTTAATAGTTTAGATAGCTTTCAACTTCAGATTTCTCAATTTCTTTACCGTAGTGGCAAATCGGACAAGAAACGAAGTAACTTTTACCATAAGGAAAAAGTGGAATCCAGTAAAGGGTGAACTTGCGTCCAGTTTCTACAATTTCCCAATTGTCGACATTGTTACAGTGACCACATTCGATCGCAGTTTGCGTATGTCCCAAATCTTTCTGATAACCTTTAGAACCCCAAAATAAAATCATGTCATCGTCTCCTTATCTGTTGATGGCTTATTTTTTGCTGAAGTCGTAGTCCTTGACCACTTCGATACTGTCAATGGTGATAGCAGACGTTGGTTTATCTTTCTCATCTTTTTCAGCCTTGGCAATCTTGTCAACAATATCCATGCCATCGATGACTTGACCAAAGACAGGGTGTTTGCCGTCTAGACTTGGATTTCCACCCTCTTTATAGGCTTCGATGATTTTCTTTGGATACTTGCTTGTAGGGAGTTTAGCAGAAATATCTGTTGAATTTTGGTTGATGAAGAATTGGCTACCGTTGGTGTTTGGTTGACCAGTATTAGCCATAGCAAGGGCTCCTCGGATATTGTATAGGTAAGGAGAGATTTCATTTTTGAAACCAGTTCCCTTGTCCTTTGTTTTATCCTTATCATGCCAGATAGATTGGCCCCCTGTACCATCTCCCTTAGGATCTCCAGTTTGGACCATAAAGCCATCAATGACACGGTGGAAGGTGATGCCGTTATAATAGCCTTCCTTAGCGTGAGTGAGGAAGTTTTCAACTGCTAGTGGTGCTAGTTTTGGAAAGAGTTTGATGCGGATATCGCCTTGATTTGTGTGTAAAATGACCTCAGCTTCGTCTTCAGCAACTTCCTTAGAAAGTTGAGGGAAGTTGGCATTGTCATTGGTCAATGCGTCATTCAAATCTTTGGCAGCCTGAGCAGCTGCTTTTGAGCTTTCTTCAGCTGAGATGCTGGAGTCGACATATTCATCACCACGGAGACCACGTTGGATACTAGTACATCCAGCAAGGGCTACCGTTGATAGTAAAAGAAGGGTTGCTAGTTTTTTCATTGTTAACCTCTCAAAAATTCATTTCTACCATTGTACCTTAAAAGGAGTTTGATTTCAAATGTAAAAGATTTTACTAAAAATTTCTAGTAGTAAAAAAAATTAAAACTCTGTCAAGTTTTTTTCTTGACACCTGTCAAAAATCTGCTATAATAGAACATGTGCTAAATAGCTCAGCTATTTCACCGAAATAAAAAAATAAGAAAAGAGACATTAAAAAATGGCAGTTAAAATCCGTTTGACTCGTATGGGTTCTAAGAAAAAACCTTTCTACCGTATCAACGTAGCAGACTCACGTTCGCCACGTGACGGACGTTTCATCGAAACAGTTGGGACTTACAACCCACTTGTTGCTGAAAACCAAGTAACTTTGAAAGAAGACCGCGTTCTTGCATGGTTGGCTGATGGAGCTCAACCTTCAGATACAGTTCGCAACATCCTTTCAAAAGAAGGCGTATTGAAAAAATTCCACGATTCTAAATTCTCAAAATAAGTTTAAAGTAGGTTGACAGATGGATACGATTGAAAATCTCATTATTGCGATTGTGAAACCTTTGATTTCACACCCTGATGCCTTAACTATCAAGATCGAAGACACGCCAGAGTTTTTGGAGTATCACTTGGATCTTGACCAAAGCGATGTCGGTCGTGTTATCGGTCGTAAGGGTCGCACTATCTCAGCGATAAGAACGATTGTCTACTCTGTCCCAACTGAAGACAAGAAAGTAAGAATCGTTATCGATGAAAAATAAAGAAAGCGGGACAGATGTCTCGCTTTTTTGTGGAGGAGAAGATGAAGGATTTAACCTTTAGACAATTACAAGCTTACTTACTCGAACATTATCAGCAATCTCGAACCGAGGAAGGCCTCTTTATCAAGTTAGTGGAGGAAGTGGGAGAAGTAGCCGAGGTCTTGAATGGGCGCTCTGGTCGAAAAGAGGGCGTTCAGGACTCAAATGAGGAACTAGCCAAAGAACTGGCTGATATTATTCACTACACTGTCGCAATTGCGGCCATCAACGACATTGACCTAACCAAAACTATCTTTGAGAAAGATAAAAAAGCTGCTATCAAATATCAGCATGAAAGAGATTTAGAAGGATTTTTGGAGGGAAAATATCTATAGTGTCTTTTTTCCCCAACTTGTGAAAATCCCTGGAACGTGATAGAATAAAGGATAAGGGTTTTTAATAAATCATTGTTATAGAATGAGTGGATTTCTTTATGAAACGGTTTGAAGTAACTACAAAAATTGGCAGCCTCTCTGTTACTTATAAAAAGCAAAAGAAAGTGCTTGTTTGTTTAAATGGCGCAGGTTTGCTACCAAGTTATGAAAATTTTTCACTTATACTTGAAAAACTTCCTCCCACAATTGGTTATTTGACAATTGATTTTCCAAACACAGGTAGGAGTCCGATTCATGACCAATCTGGAAAAAATCTGGACAATCTTGTAGACGCGGTTTATGAAGTACTTGAAGGATTAGCGATTTCTGAATATATACTTTGTGTACATAGTTTGAGTGGAATTTTAGCTTGCAAATTGATGAACAAATCAATTAAGTGTCAGGCTTTAGTAGCAATTGAACCGACAACTAAAAAAGTCATGTTTGCTGATTTTTCAGAAAATCCTTATCCAGAAATGGAAGAGCAGATGGGACTGATTGAAGAGTGTGGCCCCGAAGTTTATTTTAAGAACTTAACTCAAGCAACATTTAGCTCTGAAACGAATGAAGAAATCTGGGAAATAATGCAAGAAAAAGGCTTAGAGTTGGAAAAGCAAAATCCAGGATTTCAGATATCTGGAGAGATTACTGAGGAAGATTTTGAGAATGTATCTATAGAAGCTCGTATTCCTGTTTTTATTTTTTGTCAGGCTTATAGAGAAAAAGAGTACAGAGAATCAGAGTATTGGACTTCCAATACTAAGCTCATTTTAGAAGGGAATCACCATTATTTACAATGGTCAGAATCAGAAAAAATTGCAGCCATCATTCGAGAATTGTCAGAATAAGATGGAAAGAAGGAGAGTACAGGAGACAAGATGAACTACTTTAATGTTGGAAAAATCGTCAATACGCAGGGTCTACAGGGTGAGATGCGAGTCTTGTCTGTGACGGATTTTGCTGAAGAACGGTTTAAAAAAGGGGCAGAGCTAGCTTTATTTGATGAAAAAGACCAGTTTGTCCAAACAGTGACCATAGCCAGCCACCGTAAACATAAGAATTTTGACATTATCAAATTCAAAGACATGTACCATATCAATGCGATTGAAAAGTACAAGGGTTATAGTCTCAAGGTAGCTGAGGAAGATTTGAATGATTTAGATGATGGTGAATTCTACTATCACGAGATTATCGGTTTGGATGTTTACGAGGGTGATAACTTGGTTGGAACCATCAAGGAAATCCTACAACCAGGTGCCAACGATGTCTGGGTGGTCAAACGAAAAGGTAAGCGTGATTTGCTTTTACCTTACATTCCGCCAGTAGTTCTCAATGTTGATATTCCAAACAAGCGAGTCGATGTGGAAATCTTAGAAGGGTTAGATGATGAAGATTGATATTTTAACCCTCTTTCCGGAGATGTTTTCTCCGCTGGAACACTCGATTGTTGGGAAGGCTCGAGAAAAAGGGCTCTTGGATATCCAGTATCATAATTTCAGAGAATACGCTGAAAAGGCCCGTCATGTTGACGATGAGCCCTACGGAGGCGGTCAGGGGATGTTGCTCCGAGCTCAACCCATTTTCGATGCTTTTGATGCTATTGAAAAGAAAAATCCCCGTGTCATACTTCTTGATCCTGCTGGGAAACAGTTCAATCAGGCTTACGCTGAAGATTTGGCCCAGGAAGAGGAACTGATCTTTATCTGTGGTCACTATGAAGGGTATGACGAGCGTATCAAGACCTTGGTAACCGATGAAATTTCTCTAGGAGATTATGTTTTGACTGGTGGTGAATTGGCAGCCATGACCATGATTGATGCGACCGTGCGCTTGATACCAGAAGTGATTGGTAAGGAGTCCAGTCACCAGGATGATAGCTTCTCTTCGGGACTTCTCGAATATCCTCAGTATACACGCCCTTATGACTATCGAGGTATGGTCGTTCCAGATGTTCTCATGAGTGGGCACCATGAAAAGATTCGCCAGTGGCGACTGTATGAGAGTCTAAAGAAAACCTACAAGCGCAGACCTGACCTGCTAGAAAACTATCAACTAACAGCCGAAGAAGAAAAGATGCTGGCTGAAATCAGAGAAAACAAAGAATAAAGGAGAACCTTATGCAAGTAATCAAACGTAATGGAGAAATTGCTGAATTTGATCCAGATAAAATTTACCAAGCTGTCCTAAAAGCAGCTCAAACAGTTTATGTTTTGACCGATGACCTGCGTCAAAACTTAGCGCAAGTTACTAAAAAAGTCGTTTTGGACTTGGAAGAGGCAAAAGTAGAACGTGCTACTATCAGCATGATCCAATCAATGGTCGAGCACCGCTTACTTGGAGCTGGTTACATTACCATTGCAGAACACTATATCTCTTATCGCTTGCAACGCGATTTGGAGAGAAGTGGTTATGGCGACCATATCGCAGTTCACCTTCATTTTGAACAAATCCGTTAAGAAAAAGAGTGGGATGCAAAGAACATCTCACTCTTTCTTAAATAGGCTTTTCTGAGCTTTTTGTACAGTTGAGGGAACAAAACGAAGTCGTTTAATATCACTGATACGAATGATTCGGGTCACGTTTTTTGAAAAATTTTTGACGATAATTTGTTGGCGATTAGCATCGTGTTTAACAATATCACCCGTAAAACTTGTCTCAGCAAGTATGACATGAATAGCCGACTTTTTCTGGATGGCTTGTTCAATCATAGCAGTTAGGGAGTTGTCCTCGATTTGAGAATGATCATCATTCCCATTGAGAAAACCATGTAGTTTATCTAGAACTAGTTTGAATGTCTGTCTCATAGAATCCTCCCTTCTTATATATCCACATTATATAAAATTTTCCTAAAAACCACAAGATTTTTACGAATAGACTATAGAAAGCATATCACATAAAGGAGTTAAAATGGCAGAATTTACATTTGAAATCGAAGAACACTTGCTCACCTTGTCTGAAAATGACAAAGGATGGACAAAAGAACTAAATCGCGTTAGCTTTAATGGTGCCCCTGCAAAGTTTGACATTCGCGCTTGGAGCCCAGACCATACCAAAATGGGCAAAGGAATCACGCTTTCCAATGAAGAATTTCAGGTAATGGTCGATGCCTTTAAAGGGCAACAATAAAAAGAATCTTGAGTGCAACTCAAGATTCTTTTTTAGGACACAATATAGTCACAGAGAGAAGTCTTAGATAATTGAATGAAAGTCTCTCTATACTCTTCAGGTGGTATTGGATTATCTTTACGAATCCAGACTTCAATGAAAGAGATTGCCATGGTCGTAATGATATAAGCGATGTCCTCTTTATTAAAATTATATTTCAGTTGGTAATTGACATTCTTTAGTACCCACTCTGAGTATATTCCACGCAGAAATTCCTTCCAACATGGGTCGACTTGTGTGGTATACAAGGTGTTAATAACTTCCCTTTTTTCGTATATGAGAGGAAGTATATGGTCTGCTAAAAAGCTGATAGGATCTCCATCATTGCTAGGGCAGTACTTATTAAAGACGTTAAAAATGTCTTGATTGGTCTCTTCGTGAATGTATTCGATAATATCTTCAAAGTTGTTAAAATGCTTTTGATAAATCGCTTGTCGTGAAATACCAGCTTCAGCAGCAATTTCAGTCATTGTAAAGGAACTACGTTGAGGATTTTTCTTAGCTAGTGTGATGAGAGAACCAATGATTAGCTCACGAGTATTCTTTGCCATAGAATTACCTTTCTTCTTATAATTATTTACAGTTATTTTTGAATGAAGAAAAATCAGAATGTTCAAGTTAATATAAACAATCAATGAACATTAAATTTTTTGAATCCTTTAGGTAGCTCTATTGTATCACAAATAATTTATAAAATATAGCTCTATCATTGAAAATGCGTTTTCTGAAAAGTATACAATTATTAACCTTTCAAAATCAATGGAAGCTTATTTGGTTTGAATCAATTAGAATACTTTTCTACTTTGCATATGGTAAATAGCTTTAATTTGAAGAATAAAACGATTAATATTCATACCGGTATAAGAATAGTCAAGTAGCTAAATAGAGTACAGTTGATTCTTAGAAAGGAAATAGTCCAGAACAATTATTCTGGACTATTCTTTTATCTTGAAAAATATGGAAGGCTTTTCAATCGTTCTAGGAGGGGACGACCAATGAAACTAATGGCAATAATCTTACCAAGATCAGGGAGGATAAAGGGAAGGACACCGACAGCTAGTGCCTTATCAAATGGCATCCCGGCAAGGAAGTGGAGGCTGAGAATACCTCCGACAAAGACGAGGGAGTCACCCAAGAGGTTGGCTAGGAAAATGCGAATGTAGCCACTATTTTGATGGATGAGATAAGATGTAAGTCCTGCATAGACAAGGTCAAACCAAAGATAGCCTGCACTTGGACCGACTAAAACGTGAAATCCAGCTCCTCCCCCTGCAAAAACAGGTAAACCAATGGAACCCAGCAGGAGATAGAGAGCTACAGATAGAACAGCTTCTCTGGGTCTAAAAACAGTAGCAATCAGACCAATTGCAAAGTTTTGCAAAGTGAAGGGGACAGGACCGATAGGGAGACTGATTTGTGCCAATACGGCAATGAGAGCAGCACCGATAGCAGGGATAGCATAGATATGAGCTTTTTTCAAAACTGTTAACCTCTTTTCAAAATTATAGTAACTATTATACTAATTCAGAAACAAAAGTCAACCTATTCTTACAACTAAGGTAACAATTTTTGTAACAGCCGATTTTGCAAGTAAAAAGAGACCTCAAGAGGTCTCTTACGATAATTAGCGCATGGTTACAAATTCTTCTGAGGCAGTTGGGTGGATAGCTACTGTAGCATCAAAGTCCGCCTTGGTTGCTCCCATCTTAATAGCAACAGCGAATCCTTGAATCATCTCATCCACTCCGTAACCAAGTCCGTGAAGTCCAACAACTTTTTCGTCAGCACCGGCGGTGATGAGTTTGAAGCGAGACTCTTGACGATGGTTTGTAACGGCTGAGTACATGGATGCAAAGCTTGATTTGTAGACTTTGATGTTATCTTGGCCGTATTCTTTGATAGCTTGATCCTCAGTTAAACCGACTGTTCCAATCGCTGGGTGGGAGAAAACAACTGTAGGGATAGTCGTGTAGTCCATCTTGGCGTTTGTTTTCCCGTTGAAGAGGCGTTCAGATAAGGTACGTCCTGCCTTGATGGCTACCGGGGTCAGTTCCTTCTCACCAGTAACATCTCCAAGAGCATAGATGCCATCTACAACTGTATTTTGATATTCATCCACTTGGATAAATCCACGTTGGTTGAGTGTGACGCCAGCTTTTTCTAACTCCAGACCGTCTACATTTGGACGGCGACCGGTAGCCCAGATAACTTGGCTGGCAGTATGACTAGAACCGTCTTCGAAATAAATGGTAATACCTTGCTCCGTTTCTTCGAGCTTGACGGGTACCTTATGTGTGTGCAAAGGTAGACCTGTTTTTTCCATTTCATTGACAAGACCTTCAACGATGTAGCTGTCAAAACCACGTAAAGGACGATCACGGCGAACGAACAAGTCAGTTGTTACACCGAGTGCATGGAGAACACCCGCTAGCTCAACAGCGATATAGCCTGCGCCTAGGATAGCAACGGATTCAGGAAGTTGTTCCCAAGCAAAGACATCGTCTGAGCTACCACCGAGTTCAGCTCCAGGAATAGTTGGGATGCTTGGGCGAGCACCAGTCGCAATCACGATATGTTTGGCACGAATCAATTCACCATTGACGCTAACGGTGTGGGAATCAACAAAATGAGCACGACCTTCAATCAAATCAACACCATTGCGCTTGAAACTTCCATCATAAGATGAGCGAGCACGATCGATGTAGGCTTCACGATTTTGACGAAGTTTTGCGAAATCAAATTGCACATCTGAACTTGTAAAACCATAGTCAGGACCGTAGTGGTGGAAGCTTTCAGCGATTTGCGCTCCATACCACATGATTTTCTTAGGAACACAGCCGACATTGACGCAAGTTCCACCTAATTTTTTCTCCTCGATAACAGCTGCTTTAGCACCGTGTTCGCCAGCGCGGTTCATAGTGGCGATGCCGCCACTCCCTCCACCGATGGCGATGATATCATATTCTCTCATAGAAAACTCCTTATAGCTTTGATAGTCATATTCTATCGTTTTTATTTTTTGAATGCAAAAATCTGCTACGTTAAAAAAAATTAGAAAAACACTTGCCATTTTTTCAAAGATATTGTATTATATATCTAGCACAATAATCCAACAAACGAATACCGAACGAAATAATGGTCCTGAATTGTCATTGTTTCCATCTGAACTGTCATTGTTTGGGCTTGGTATTTCTGATATAATGGTTTTTGTAAGGCAAAAGAATAAAGGAGCTTAAAAATGAAAAGAAATAAGAAGGCAAAAAAATGGCAATTATACACAGCGATTGGTGTTGCCAGTGCTATTGTTATCGGTGCTGCGGGGATTTTGATTTTTAGACAGCCTTCCCAGTCAGCAGTCAAGGAGGAAACCTCTCATATCGTTACTGCTAAGGAAGGTTCTGTTGCTTCATCGGTTCTCTTGTCAGGTACGGTTACAGCAAAAAATGAACAATACGTTTATTTTGATGCTAGTAAGGGAGATTTAGATGAAATTCTCGTTTCAGTCGGGGACAAGGTCGAAGAAGGGCAAGCTTTGGTCAAATACAGCAGTGCAGATGCTCAAGCTGCCTATGATGCAGCCGATCGTGCAGTTGCAAAGGCAGACCGTCATATCGAGGAGTTAAACAAAGCTCGTGAAAATGCATCAGCTGTACCAGCTTCCCCACAGATTCCAACAGAAGCAGGACTCCCAGAACAAGCGCAAGCAGCGACTTCTTCCGTATCTTCTATTGATTCTCAAATCAGTGATGCCAAGGATAACCGTGCAGATGCTGTGGCTCAGCTCAACAAGGCTCAAGCTCAGCTAGATGCTGCAACTGTCCTCAGTACACTAGAAGGGACTGTAGTTGAAGTCAATCGTAATGTTTCAAAATCACCAACGGGTAACAGCCAAGTGGTGGTACATGTTGTAAGTAATGAAAACTTGCAGGTCAAAGGGGAGTTGTCTGAATACAACCTTGCTAACCTTTCTGTTGGGCAAGAAGTTACCTTTACTTCGAAGGTTTACCAAGATAAGAGCTGGACAGGAAAAATCAGCTATATTTCTGATTATCCTAAGAACAATGGAGAAGCAGCAAATGCAGCTCTTGGAGGGAATACTGGATCTAAGTATCCTTATACTGTTGATGTGACTAGCGATATCGGTGAGTTGAAACAAGGCTTCTCTGTCAGTGTGGAAGTCAAAAACAAGAGTAAAGCCATCCTTGTTCCTTTGACAAGTGTCGTTACCGAAAATGACAAAAACTATGTCTGGCTCGTTGACGACCAGAAAAAAGCGAAGAAGGTAGAAGTTACTTTGGGGAATGCGGATGCAGACAACCAAGAAATTACTTCAGGTTTGACAGACGGTGCCAAGGTCATCAGTAATCCAACATCTTCCTTGGAAGAAGGAAAAGAGGTGAAGGCTGATGAAGAAACTAATTAGTCTCAAAAATATTTGCAGGAGTTACCGAAATGGTGACCAAGAACTGCAGGTCCTTAAAAATATCAATCTAGAAGTTCATGAAGGTGAGTTTGTTGCCATTATGGGACCTTCTGGTTCTGGTAAGTCTACGTTGATGAATACCATCGGAATGTTGGATACACCAACCAGTGGAGAATACTACCTTGAAGGGCAAGAAGTTGCAGGCCTTGGAGAGAAACAACTGGCCAAGGTCCGCAACCAGCAAATCGGCTTTGTCTTTCAGCAGTTCTTTCTCTTGTCCAAGCTCAATGCGCTTCAAAACGTCGAATTGCCCTTGATTTACGCTGGAGTTTCGGCTTCAAAACGTCGAAAATTGGCTGAGGAATTTCTGGAAAAGGTTGAGCTGACGGAGCGCAGTCATCATTTGCCGTCTGAGTTATCAGGTGGTCAAAAGCAACGTGTAGCGATTGCGCGTGCCTTGGTAAATAATCCCTCTATCATCCTAGCAGACGAACCCACAGGAGCCTTGGATACCAAGACAGGAAATCAAATCATGCAGCTGTTGGTGGAGTTAAACAAGGAAGGGAAAACCATTATCATGGTCACGCATGAGCCTGAGATTGCTGCCTATGCCAAACGCCAAATTGTCATTCGTGATGGTGTCATCTCGTCTGACAGTGCTCAGGTAGAAAAGGAGGAAAACTAAGATGCAGAATCTGAAATTTGCCTTTTCATCCATCATGGCCCACAAGATGCGTTCCTTCCTGACTATGATTGGGATTATCATCGGAGTTTCGTCTGTCGTTGTCATCATGGCTCTGGGAGACTCCATGTCTCGTCAGGTCAATAAAAACATGACCAAATCACAGAAGGATATCCATGTCTTTTTCTCTCCTATTAAAAGCAAGGACGGCTCCTTTACGCAGAAACAATCCGCTTTGACAGTCAGTGGGAAAGAAGAGGATGTTCATGTTGAACCACCAAAACCACTAGAATCCTGGGTCAAGGAAGCTGCCAAACTCAAAGGAGTAGACAGTTACTATGTCACCAACTCGACCAACGTCACCCTATCTTATAAGGATAAGAAGGTTGAACGCGCGACTCTGACAGGCGGAAATAGCACCTACATGAACGCAGTTGAAAATGAAATCGTTGCGGGTAGAAGTCTAAGACCGCAAGACTACAAGGAATTTGCCAGTGTGATTTTGTTGGATGAAGAACTAGCCAAGAGTTTGTTTGATAGTCCAGAAGCTGCGGTTAATCAAGTCATCTCTGTCAATGAATTTAGTTACCGTGTGATTGGCGTTTATACTAGCAATGAAGCTAAAACTGCTAAAGCCTTTGGGATTGGTGGTCTTCCAATTACGACTAATATCTCTCTCGCAGCCAATTTTAATACTGATGAAATCTCGAACATCGTCTTTCGTGTCAATGATACTAGTCTAACGCAGACCTTGGGTCCGGAGTTGGCTCGAAAACTGACTGAGATTGCAGGTCTTCAGCAAGGGGAGTACCAAGTTGCGGATGCAACTGCCGCCTTCCAAGAGGTACAACAACTATTTGGTTTTATGACAACCATTATCAGTGCCATTGCAGGAATCTCTCTCTTTGTCGGGGGAACTGGTGTTATGAATATCATGCTGGTTTCGGTGACAGAACGCACGCGTGAGATTGGTCTGCGGAAAGCTCTCGGAGCTACTCGGGCTAATATCTTGGTACAGTTTTTGATTGAATCCATGATCTTAACCTTGCTAGGTGGTGTCATCGGTCTTGGGATTGCTGCTGGAATGACCATGTTAGCCGGAGTATTGCTTCAAAACATGATTGCAGGTATCGAAGTTGGGGTTTCCCTCCCAATCGCTCTCTTTAGCTTGGCTGTATCAGCTAGCGTTGGTATGATATTTGGTGTCTTACCAGCCAATAAAGCCTCTAAGCTTGATCCGATAGAAGCCCTTCGCTATGAATAAGATATAGAACAGAAAAAACAAGATGGACATTTGTCTGTCTTGTTTTTGTATGAATTTCTCTATCGAAAATCACTAAAAATATGATATAATGAAGTGTTAGAAAAACAGGTTTCATTTGCCTGGAAAGGAAAAAATATGTCTGAAAAGAATTTTTATATTACAACACCGATTTACTATCCATCTGGTAAACTTCATATCGGTTCTGCCTACACAACTATCTCCTGTGATGTCTTAGCACGTTACAAACGCCTTATGGGCTACGATGTCTTTTATCTGACTGGTCTTGATGAGCATGGCCAAAAGATTCAACAAAAAGCAGAAGAAGCTAGTATTACACCACAAGCCTATGTTGATGGCATGGTAGTTGGAGTTAAAGAACTCTGGCAATTACTGGATATCTCATATGATAAATTTATCCGTACCACAGACGATTACCATGAAAAAGTAGTGGCTCAAGTCTTTGAACGTTTGCTTGCTCAAGATGATATCTACTTGGGTGAATATTCTGGTTGGTATTCAGTCTCAGATGAGGAATTCTTTACAGAAAGCCAGCTGGCAGAAGTATTCCGTGACGAAGCTGGAAATGTGACGGGCGGTATCGCTCCATCAGGACATGAAGTGGAATGGGTTTCAGAAGAGTCTTATTTCCTTCGCCTCAGCAAATACCAAGACCGTTTGGTTGAATTTTTCAAATCGCACCCTGATTTCATCACTCCAGATGGTCGTCTCAACGAAATGTTACGTAATTTCATTGAGCCAGGTTTGGAAGACTTAGCGGTTTCTCGTACAACCTTTACATGGGGAGTACCAGTTCCATCAAATCCAAAACACGTTGTCTATGTTTGGATTGACGCTCTCCTTAACTATGCGACAGCTCTTGGTTATGGTCAAGACGATCATACTAACTTTGACAAGTTCTGGAACGGAACAGTCTTCCACATGGTCGGAAAAGATATTCTCCGTTTCCACTCCATCTACTGGCCAATCCTTCTTATGATGTTGGATGTTAAATTGCCAGACCGCTTGATTGCTCACGGTTGGTTTGTCATGAAAGACGGCAAGATGTCTAAGTCAAAAGGGAATGTTGTTTACCCTGAAATGTTGGTAGAGCGCTATGGACTAGATCCTCTTCGTTACTACCTCATGCGTAGTCTTCCGGTTGGTTCAGATGGAACCTTCACTCCTGAAGACTATGTAGGCCGTATCAACTATGAATTGGCAAATGACCTTGGAAACCTCCTTAACCGCACGGTTTCTATGATTAACAAGTACTTTGATGGGCAAATTCCAGCCTATGTAGAGGGTGTAACAGAGTTTGATAATGCTCTTGCTGAGGTTGCAGAACAATCAATCGCAGACTACCATTCACACATGGAAGCAGTTGACTACCCACGTGCTTTAGAAGCAGTCTGGACACTTATCTCTCGTACTAACAAATACATCGATGAGACAGCCCCATGGGTCTTGGCTAAGGATGAAGCCCTTCGCGACCAATTGGCAAGTGTCATGAGCCACTTGGCAGCTAGCCTTCGTGTTGTAGCTCACTTGATTGAACCATTTATGATGGAAACCAGTCGTGCAGTCTTGACTCAACTTGGTCTCGCAGAAGTTTCTAGCCTAGAAAACTTGAGCTTGGCTGATTTCCCTGAGGGTGTGACTGTTGTTGCCAAAGGAACACCAATCTTCCCACGTCTGGATATGGAAGAAGAAATCGCCTATATCAAGGAACAAATGGAAGGCAACAAACCAGCCGTTGAAAAAGAATGGAATCCAGATGAAGTCGAACTCAAACTAAACAGGGAAGAAATCAAGTTTGAAGACTTTGACAAGGTTGAAATCCGTGTCGCAGAAATCAAAGAAGTTTCTAAAGTAGAAGGTTCTGATAAGTTGCTTCAATTCCGCTTGGATGCTGGTGATGGTGAAGATCGTCAAATCCTCTCAGGAATTGCAAAATACTATCCAAATGAGCAAGAATTGGTCGGCAAGAAAGTCCAAATCGTTGCTAACCTTAAACCACGTAAAATGATGAAAAAATATGTCAGTCAAGGGATGATTCTCTCAGCTGAACATGATGGCAAATTAACTCTTCTTACAGTTGATCCAGCTGTACCAAACGGAAGTGTGATTGGGTAATAGCGAAAAACCAACGTTATACACGTTGGTTTTTCTTGTTATGCGCGAGATTTTCTAAGAAGTGGTCCATCTCCTTTTGCGACCGGAGGACAATTACTTTCTCTGTATAGGTTTCTTGAACCCGTTGATAACGTTCTTTAGCAGTTTTGGTCCGCCCATCCCAGAGAATCCATCTGATAAATTCCCAGTCAAAGCGTTCAGGGCAACCTGCAGCCATACTTTCTCTGACCTTGCCTCGGTAAGTGAGATACCGCTTAAAGGCTCGAAAGAGACAAGTCCATGGTGAAAAATTGAGAAAGATGATTTGGTCAGCTTCCTGCATTCTTTCTTCATAGCAACACCAAGAGTAGTTGCCATCTATGACCCAAGCTTCATATTTAGTGAGAAAGTTCTTCATCTCGCCCAGCATCCATTCGCGGTCACTGTCTTGCCAACCAGGTTGAAATTGAAGTGTATCTATATGCAGTTTGGGGATAGAGTAGAACTGGGATAACTTTTGTGCCAGGGTTGATTTCCCAGCTCCAGAATAGCCAATGATTGCAATTTTCATTTTCTACCTTTTCGTAATGGAGGACAAAAAAACAGCCTCGGTGGACTGTTTCTTATTTAGCAAGTTTAGCTGAAAGACGAGCTTTATCGCGGCTTGCTTTGTTTTTATGAATCAAACCTTTAGTTTCTGCTTTGTCGATAGCTGAGCTAGCAGCACGGAAAAGTTCTTCAGAAGGGTTTGCTTCGAAAGCTTTGATAGCAGTACGCATAGCTGATTTTTGAGCTGAGTTTTTTTCGTTTTGTTTAACGTTCAATTCAGCGCGTTTGATAGCTGATTTAATGTTTGCCAATGTTCTTACCTCCATATTTACTAACTATACCATTATATATGAAAACTTAGGTTTTGACAAGGGGAAATTATTTTTTTAGGTAAATTTCATCGATTTCATGGTTTTTAGTCTTGTGGAGAATGACCTCGGCGCGATTCCTTGTTGGCTCGATATAGTTTTGTAGATTTGTGAGATTAATGCTGGTCCAAACTTGATGTGCAAATGCTTCAACTTCTCCAATTGGCATTTGAGTAAAACGGTGGTAGTAGCTGTTGGGGTCATTTTGGGCAAAGCTGAGGAGTTTTAAGAAACGATCCAGATACCAGCTTTCAATGTCCTCGACAGCAGCATCCACATAGATGGAGAAATCAAAGAAATCAGTGATGTAAAGGCGCTCGTTTTGAGGGTTTTGAAAGACATTGATGCCCTCGACAATTACAAAATCAGCAGCTTTGACACGTTGTTTCTCTCCAGGAACGATATCATACACTTCATGAGAATAGACAGGAATATCAACATCTTGCCCATTCTTTAGGCGGTCAAGAAAATTCAGCAAGGTTTCCATATCATAACTTTCAGGAAAACCTTTGCGATTTAAGATATCTTGGTCAATCAAGGTTTGATTGGGATAGAGAAAACCGTCAGTTGTCACTAGCTCTACAGTAGCATCCGGTAGAGTACGTGATAGAAGAATCTGAAGTAAGCGACTAGTAGTCGATTTGCCCACAGCAACACTACCAGAAACCCCAATGATAAAAGGTTGGGATTTGCTTTCGCGTTGAAGAAAAATTCCTTTTGAAAATGCCAAATCATCCTTGGTGCGCTTGTAAATATGGATAAGATGAACTAGGGGAAGATAGACATCTGTTACGTCCTGTAGACTAATCTGGTCATTGAAACTCTTGATGGATTCTAACTCTTCCTCTGTCAAGGGAGGGGTTGTTTTGCGATGCAATGATTGCCAAGTCTGGCGACTGATTTTTTCAAAATGTAAAAATTCGTTGGTCATTTGTTTTCCCCTAGATATTTTGTTTATCATACCATAAAAAGCTAAAAAGATAAAGCGGTTACTTGATGGTAGTAAGTCAATATCGTATAATAGAGGTAGATGGAGGTTGAATAATTTAATGATGAGATAGGGAATGGTTTCTAAAGACTTATCAGTTATTGAAAGTGGGCTTTTTGGTTTACAACTTATTGGAGGTGTGTCATGAAAATCTTAAAACGTTATATATTGGAACTCTGTTTTATTTTAAGTTTTGCCTTACCTTTTATAAGGGGAGCGAATGCGGATAATGGGAGACGCTTTGTGGAAATCTATTACGGTTTTACTTTTTTGATGGAACATGCCATTGTAACAGTTGTCTTTATCTGTTCGCTCTTGATTGCTTGGCTAGTAAAAAAGCAGTGGACGAAATGGCTTGCTGCTGGTAGTTATCTATTTTTGATTTTGTGGATTGCTACAGAAGGATATCTATTCCGTATGTCACTAGAAGATTTGATACGACTTTGGACAAGTTTGGAAATCTTGACACAAACTTATCAGTTGGGTTTTTATCTAAACATCATATTGGGAATCTTGTTGATAATAAAGTATTTTAAGGTTAAGAAATAGTAATAAAAATGCGCCCGATTGCAGACGAACTGTTTTTCCCTGACTATGATAATTTGTAGTTCCCGATAGATTGTAATGTATTTCTAATAATTGCAAGAGATTGAAGAAAAGGTTTTTTGACTAGGATTCTTCAGTCTTTTTCATTTGATCATCACTTTGTAAACGATTTACAATTCAAGCCAAATTATGGTAAAATAGTTTTATGAGTAAAATGTATTATGCAGAAAATCCTGATGCTGCTCACGACATTCATGAGTTGAGAGTGGAGTTGTTGGGAGAAAACATGACCTTTTTGACGGATGCGGGTGTTTTTAGCAAGAAAATGGTTGACTTTGGGAGTCAGCTTTTATTAAAGTGTCTAGAGGTTAACAAAGGAGAGACGGTCCTTGATGTGGGTTGTGGTTATGGACCATTGGGCTTGTCATTGGTCAAGGCTTATGGAGTTCAGGCAACCATGGTCGATATCAATAATCGTGCCTTGGACTTAGCACGACAAAATGCCGAACGAAATAGAGTAGAAGCGGAGATTTTCCAATCCAATATCTATGAGCAAGTTGAAGGGAAGTTTGACCATGTTATTTCCAATCCGCCGATTCGAGCGGGAAAGCAAGTTGTTCATGAGATTATCGAAAAGAGCAGAGATTTCTTGAAAGACGGAGGAGATTTAACCATTGTCATTCAGAAAAAACAAGGAGCTCCAAGTGCTAGAAATAAGATGGAAGACGTTTTTGACAATTGTGAAATCGTAAAGAAAGATAAGGGATACTATATCCTTAGAAGTGTGAAAGAATGAGAGCAGTTGATTTAATCCAAAAGAAACGAGATGGTCAAGAACTGACTACGGCTGAAATAAAATGGTTGGTAGAAGGCTATGTGGCTGGAACTGTTCCAGATTATCAAATGTCTGCTTTTGCTATGGCTGTTTATTTTAAAAGAATGACCACACGTGAGATTTCTGATCTGACGATGAATATGGTCAAGACAGGTCAAGAGTTTGATTTATCAGCTATTGATGGGGTTAAAGTTGATAAGCATTCGACTGGTGGTGTAGGTGATAAAGTGACCTTAATCTTGGCTCCCCTTGTTGCGAGTTTCGGCGTGCCTGTTGCTAAGATGAGTGGTCGAGGTCTCGGCCATACTGGTGGGACAATTGATAAATTGGAGTCCATTAAGGGCTATCAAGTCGAACGAAGTCAAGAGGATTTCATTCGTCAGGTACAGGACATTGGTGTATCTGTCATTGGGCAGTCAGATCAGCTGGTTAAAGCAGATAAACTTCTCTATGCCCTCCGTGATGTGACAGCAACTGTCGACACGATTCCTTTGATTGCGAGTTCGGTGATGAGCAAGAAAATTGCTGCAGGAGCGGATGCCATTTTGCTAGACGTAACGGTCGGTGAGGGTGCCTTCATGAAGACTGTTGATGAGGCGCGCGAATTGGCTCAAACCATGGTGGATCTTGGTAAGGCAGTTGGTCGAAAGACGGTAGCAGTCATTACCGATATGAGCCAACCCTTGGGAAAAGCCATTGGCAATCGTCTCGAAATCCTTGAGGCAATCGAGATTCTTCAAGGAAAAGGCCGAGAAGATATTAGTCACTTTATCTGCGAGCTAGCTCAGATTATGCTTGGCTTGGCTGATGTTGAGAAAACGATCGAGGAAATCCGTCAACACCTGGAAAATGGCCAAGCACTGGCTAAGTTTGAAGAAATGGTAGCAGCACAAGGCGGTGATTTAGAAGATCTTTATCGCCCCGTCAAAGTTGCCCATGTGGTGGAAATCTCTGCTCAAGAAACGGGTGTTATTTCAGCTCTTCCTGCAATGGAATTTGGGCTCTATGCCATGAGACTAGGAGCCGGTCGTGCAGTCAAGACTGATGACTTGGACTATGAAACAGGGATTGTTTTTGAAAAGAAAGTTGGAGACTCCGTCCAAAAAGGAGAAATTGTTGCAAAAGTTTATACAAATGGAAAAATTTCTTCTGAACTAGTTACAGAATTTCAAAAATATGTTAAAATAAATGATGGAGTGCAAAGTTTACGAGAAATTATAGAAATTATCTCATAAAACCAGGGAGAATCCGAATATGAAGTTAAATAAATATATTGATCATACGCTTTTAAAGCAAGATGCAAGCCAAGAACAAATTGATCGTTTGCTATCTGAAGCGCGTGAGTATGACTTTGCCAGCGTTTGTGTTAATCCCACATGGGTTAAACATGCGAAAAAAGGGCTTGAAGGCTCAGATGTAAAGGTTTGTACAGTAGTAGGTTTTCCTTTGGGAGCAACAACTTCAGCTGTGAAAGCTTTTGAAACAAAAGAAGCTGTCCAAAACGGTGCAGATGAGATTGATATGGTTATCAATGTCGGTGCCCTCAAATCAGGCAATCTTGATTTGGTTGAATCGGACATCCGTGCTGTCGTAGAAGCAAGTGGTGACAAGCTAGTGAAAGTCATTATCGAAGCTTGCTTGTTGACAGACGATGAAAAGGTTGTGGCCTGCCAATTATCCCAGAAAGCAGGCGCAGACTATGTCAAAACATCAACTGGATTTTCAACTGGTGGTGCCACTATAGAGGATGTTCAGTTGATGCGTAAAACAGTCGGGCCAGATATGGGAGTTAAGGCAGCTGGTGGAGCGCGTTCATATGCGGATGCTGTCGCTTTTGTGGAAGCAGGCGCTACCCGTATCGGAACATCTGCTGGTGTAACAATCTTAAAAGGAGAATTGGCAGATGGCGACTACTGAGTTGATTGAACTAGCAATTGAAACCAGCAAACAAGCCTATGTCCCCTATTCTCATTTTCCCATAGGTGCTGTTTTAGTAGCCAAGGATGGTAGTATTTATACGGGTGTGAACATCGAGAATGCTAGTTATCCCTTGACTAATTGTGGAGAGCGTACTGCTATTTTTAAAGCAGTTTCGGAGGGGCAACGAGAGTTTTCAGAGTTGATTGTCTACGGACAAACTGAAAAACCCATTTCGCCATGTGGTGCTTGCCGCCAGGTCATGGTTGAATTTTTTGAACAAGATCTAAAAGTGACCTTAGTCGCTAAAGATAAATCGACGGTCGAGATGACGGTCGGGGAGTTACTTCCATACTCATTTACAGACTTAAACTAGTCTGAGTCACTCTCTGAGTGATGCGGTCCTTGTGGCCAACCAATCCATACTTGCAACATCGTTGCACATCTTATTTAGGAGGTTCAGTAATGAACAAGAAACAATGGCTAGGCCTTGGTCTAGTTGCAGTAGCAGCAGTTGGACTTGCTGCATGTGGTAACCGCTCTTCTCGTAACGCAGCTTCATCTTCATCAGAAATGAAGACCAAAGCAGCAATCGTAACAGATACTGGTGGTGTTGATGATAAATCATTTAACCAATCAGCTTGGGAAGGTTTGCAAGACTGGGGTAAAGAACACAATCTTTCTAAAGATAAAGGTTACACTTACTTCCAATCAACAAGCGAAGCAGACTATGCTAACAACTTGCAACAAGCGGCTGGAAGTTACAACCTGATCTTCGGTGTTGGTTTTGCCCTTCACAATGCAGTTGAGGAAGCAGCAAAAGACCACTCTGACCTAAACTATGTCTTGATTGATGATGTGATTGAAGGTCAAAAGAATGTTGCGAGCGTAAGATTTGCAGATAATGAAGCAGCTTACCTTGCTGGTGTTGCAGCAGCAAAAACTACAAAAACAAAACAAGTTGGTTTTGTAGGTGGTATCGAATCTGAAGTTATTTCACGTTTTGCAGCTGGATTCAAAGCTGGTGTTGAGTCAGTAGACCCATCTATCAAAGTCCAAGTTGACTACGCTGGTTCATTTGGTGATGCTGCCAAAGGTAAAACAATCGCAGCAGCTCAATACGCTGCCGGTGCAGACGTTGTCTACCAAGCAGCTGGTGGTACAGGTGCTGGTGTCTTTGCTGAAGCAAAATCATTGAACGAAAACAAAAATGAAAACGAAAAAGTTTGGGTTATCGGTGTAGACCGTGACCAAGCAGCAGAAGGTAAATACACTTCTAAAGATGGTAAAGAATCTAACTTCGTTCTTGTATCTACATTGAAACAAGTTGGTACAACTGTAAAAGATATTGCCAACAAAACAGAAAAAGGTGAATTCCCTGGTGGACAAGTGATTGTTTACTCATTGAAAGATAAAGGGGTTGAGCTAGCAGTAACAAACCTTTCAGAAGAAGGTAAAAAAGCTGTTGAAGATGCAAAAGCTAAGATCCTTGACGGAAGCGTAAAAGTTCCAGAAAAATAATGGATAAAAGTCATTTCTTAGGAAGCGGCCATCGGTCGCTTCTTTAAGAATTGAGGCAATTTTTGTCTCAATAGAGCTTGTTAATGTGATTAGCAGGTTTTATTGAAATAAAATAAACCTCTGAAAGGAAGAGCATATGGCACACGAAAATGTCATTGAGATGCGGGATATTACCAAGGTGTTTGGTGAATTTGTAGCAAACGACAAAATCAACTTGCAACTGCGAAAAGGTGAAATCCATGCACTTTTAGGAGAAAATGGAGCGGGTAAATCTACTCTGATGAATATGCTGGCAGGACTTCTTGAGCCAACGAGTGGTGAAATTGTGGTGAATGGTCAGGTTGTAAAACTAGACTCACCATCTAAAGCCGCTGGTCTTGGAATTGGGATGGTTCACCAACATTTTATGTTGGTTGAGGCTTTTACAGTAGCTGAGAATATCATTTTAGGGAGTGAAATCACTAAAAATGGTGTTCTAGACATAGCTGGTGCTACTAAAGAAATCAAGGCTCTTTCTGAACGTTATGGTTTGGCAGTGGATCCTGCTGCTAAGGTGGCGGATATTTCCGTTGGTGCCCAACAACGTGTAGAAATCTTGAAAACACTCTATCGTGGTGCTGATATCCTTATCTTTGACGAACCTACAGCCGTATTGACTCCTTCAGAGATTGATGAGTTGATGGCAATCATGAAAAACCTTGTCAAAGAAGGGAAGTCGATCATTTTGATTACCCATAAACTGGATGAGATTCGTGCAGTATCTAATCGAGTGACGGTTATCCGTCGTGGAAAATCAATCCAGACGGTTGAAATCGCAGGGGCAACAAATGCGGACTTGGCAGAAATGATGGTTGGACGCTCAGTCTCCTTTAAAACGGAAAAACAAGCACCACAACCCAAAGAAGTGGTCTTGTCTATCAAAGACTTGGTTGTCAATGAAAACCGCGGTGTACCAGCAGTGAAAAATCTTTCTTTGGATGTTCGTGCTGGCGAAATTGTCGGTATTGCAGGTATTGATGGCAATGGTCAATCTGAACTCATTCAAGCTATTACTGGTCTTCGTAAAATTGAGTCAGGTAGCGTTGAATTAAAAGGCAAATCAATCGTAGGGATGCATCCTCGACAAATTACAGAACTAAGCGTGGGGCATGTTCCTGAGGATCGTCACCGTGATGGTTTGATTTTGGAGATGATGATTTCAGAAAATATCGCCCTTCAAACCTACTATAAAGAACCACTCAGCAAGAATGGTATCTTGAACTATGCCAACATCACTTCACATGCTAAGAAATTGATGGAAGAATTCGATGTTCGTGCGGCAAGCGAATTTGTTCCAGCAGCAGCTCTTTCAGGAGGAAATCAACAAAAAGCGATTATCGCTCGTGAGATTGATCGTGATCCTGATCTCCTTATCGTCAGCCAGCCAACTCGTGGTTTGGATGTCGGTGCCATTGAATATATCCACAAACGTTTGATTGAAGAACGTGATAACGGGAAGGCTGTCCTTGTTGTCAGCTTTGAATTGGATGAGATTTTAAATGTCTCAGACCGAATTGCTGTTATTCACGATGGTAAGATTCAAGGTATTGTATCGCCAGAAACGACTAACAAACAAGAACTTGGTGTCTTGATGGCAGGTGGAAACTTGGGAAAGGAGAAGAGTGATGTCTAAAAAATTACAACAAATTTCGGTTCCCTTGATTTCCGTATTCTTAGGAATCCTGCTCGGAGCCATTGTCATGTGGATCTTCGGATATGATGCTATCTGGGGCTATGAGGAGTTGTTCTATACAGCTTTTGGTAGCCTCCGTGGGATTGGAGAAATTTTCCGTGCCATGGGTCCTCTTGTCTTGATAGGTCTTGGTTTTGCAGTTGCCAGTCGTGCAGGTTTCTTTAACGTCGGGCTTCCTGGTCAGGCTTTGGCAGGCTGGATTCTCAGTGGTTGGTTTGCCTTGTCAAATCCAGATATGCCTCGTCTCGTTTTGATTCCATTGACAGTGATCATTGCTTTGATCGCAGGTGGAATTGTTGGTTCGATTCCAGGTATCCTCAGAGCCTATCTCGGTACGTCAGAGGTTATCGTGACCATCATGATGAACTATATTGTATTGTATGTGGGAAATGCCTTTATTCATGCCTTTCCTAAAGATATTATGCAAAGTACAGACTCAACGATTCGTGTTAGTGCCAATGCTACATACCAGACACCATGGTTATCAGAGTTGACTGGAAATTCTCGTATGAATATTGGAATCTTCTTTGCAATCATTGCTGTAGCTGTGATTTGGTTCTTGCTCAAGAAAACGACTCTCGGTTTTGAAATTCGCGCAGTTGGTCTCAATCCCCATGCCTCAGAGTACGCTGGTATTTCAGCAAAACGTACAATCATCCTATCAATGATTATCTCTGGTGCCTTGGCTGGTCTTGGTGGAGCTGTCGAAGGTCTTGGAACCTTCCAAAACGTTTACGTTCAGGGCTCATCATTGGCTATCGGATTTAACGGGATGGCAGTTAGTTTGCTTGCTGGAAATTCACCAATTGGAATTCTCTTTGCAGCCTTCTTATTTGGTGTTCTACAAGTTGGTGCACCGGGTATGAACGCAGCGCAAGTTCCGTCTGAGCTTGTTAGCATTGTAACAGCGTCTATTATCTTCTTTGTTAGCGTTCACTACATTATCGAACGCTTTGTCAAACCTAAAAAACAAGTTAAAGGAGGTAAGTAAGGATGTCTATTACAACATTACTCACCCTCTTGGTCTCTTCTATGCTGATATACTCAGCACCACTTATTTTTACGAGTATCGGAGGAGTTTTCTCTGAACGTGGTGGTGTCGTTAACGTCGGTCTTGAAGGAATTATGGTTATGGGAGCCTTTTCTGGGGTTGTCTTTAACCTTGAGTTTGCAGAACAACTTGGAGCAGCGACTCCTTGGATTTCCTTGTTAGTTGCTGGTATCGTGGGAGCTATTTTCTCCCTCATCCATGCAGTCGCTACAGTTCATTTCCGTGCGGACCATGTTGTCAGTGGTACAGTATTGAACTTGATGGCTCCTGCCCTAGCAGTTTTCTTGGTTAAAGTTCTTTATAACAAAGGACAAACGGATAACTTAAGCCAGACTTTTGGACGTTTTGATTTCCCAGTTTTGGCTGATATCCCTGTGATTGGAGATATCTTCTTCAAGTCAACAAGTCTTCTTGGCTACTTGGCCATTGCCTTCTCATTCCTTGCTTGGTTTATCCTCTTCAAGACCCGATTTGGTCTTCGCCTTCGCTCTGTCGGGGAACACCCTCAAGCAGCGGATACCTTGGGGATCAATGTCTACATGATGCGATATCTTGGAGTTATTATTTCAGGTTTCCTTGGGGGAATTGGGGGAGCGATTTATGCTCAATCCATTTCAGTTAACTTCTCAGTGACAACTATTGTCGGTCCTGGATTTATCGCTCTTGCTGCGATGATCTTTGGTAAATGGAACCCAATCGGTGCTATGCTTTCTAGTCTTTTCTTTGGACTTTCACAAAGTTTGGCAGTTATCGGTTCTCAATTGCCTTTCCTACAAGGAGTGCCAGCGGTTTACCTTCAAATCGCACCTTATGTCTTGACCATCCTTGTCTTAGCAGCCTTCTTTGGAAAAGCAGTTGCACCTAAGGCAGACGGTATCAACTATATCAAATCAAAATAAGCATACAAAAAAAACGTCAGTTCAAACTGGCGTTTTATTTCTTAGGATTTTGATGTGTCAAGTTTAGTCCCCAAGGAACGAGGTTTTCAGTTTTATTTTTGATACGTGTGATATTATCCTTGTGACGAATGATAATCAAGCTAGCAAGTGCTAGGATAATCAAAATGAAGAGAGGGTCATAGCTGTTCAGGATAAATCCAAATAGTGGAAATAGGAGAACTCCGATAACGGCTGCGATAGAAGCAGTAACGCTAGACAGAGAAATCATACTGCCTAGATAGAGGGTTCCAAAGAATACGATTGCCAGGTAGAGACAGAAGACAGGCGCAAATCCGAAAACAACTCCAGCGCTTGTTGCGACAGCCTTGCCCCCTTTAAAACCTGCAAAGATAGGAAAGGTATGTCCAATTACGGCCAAAAGTCCAAAGACGAGAGGTGATACACCTTGTTGGTGGAAAAGAATAGGAAGTACAGTGGCCAAGGTCCCTTTAAAGAAGTCAATCACAAAGGTTGCCATACCTGCTTTCTTACCTAAAATACGGAAAGTATTGGTTGTTCCTGTGTTACCAGAACCGTGTTCACGCAGATTTGTTTGAAAGAAAACTTGTCCAATCCATAGACCAGACGGAATCGAACCTAGCAGATAAGCTAAAATTAATAATACAAATGTCATCATAGACCTATTATACCATGAAATGCTGTGGAAAGTCAGAGAATATCCTGTGAAATTGTGACAGCTGAAAGGGAAAAGCTTTGCAAAATTGCTAGAAAACCTGTAAAATAGAAAAGATGAACAAATAGGAGGTTCCTTGTGTCAAAAAAGGAAATCAATATTAATAACTACAATGATGACGCCATTCAGGTGCTAGAAGGGTTGGATGCGGTCCGTAAACGTCCAGGGATGTATATCGGATCGACTGACGGTGCTGGTCTCCATCACCTAGTCTGGGAAATCGTGGATAATGCGGTCGATGAAGCCCTATCTGGATTTGGTGATCGCATTGATGTAACCATCAATAAGGACGGCAGTCTAACTGTTCAAGACCATGGTCGAGGGATGCCGACTGGGATGCACGCCATGGGAATTCCAACTGTTGAGGTTATCTTTACCATTCTCCACGCTGGAGGAAAATTCGGACAAGGTGGCTATAAGACATCTGGTGGTCTCCACGGAGTGGGATCTTCAGTCGTTAATGCCTTATCTAGCTGGCTAGAAGTGGAAATCACCCGTGATGGTACAGTATACAAGCAACGTTTTGAAAATGGTGGGAAACCCGTCACAACCTTGAAGAAAATTGGTACAGCAGCTAAGTCTAAGACAGGTACCAAAGTGACCTTCATGCCAGATGCCAGTATCTTTTCTACGACAGACTTTAAATACAATACCATTTCAGAACGCCTTAATGAGTCAGCCTTTCTTTTGAAAAATGTGACCTTGTCTTTGACAGATAAGCGAACAGATGAAGCAATCGAATTCCATTATGAGAACGGGGTACAAGACTTTGTTTCTTACCTCAATGAAGACAAGGAAACCTTGACGCCAGTCCTATACTTTGAAGGGGAAGACAATGGTTTCCAAGTAGAAGTAGCCCTCCAGTACAATGATGGATTTTCAGATAATATTCTATCCTTTGTCAATAACGTACGTACCAAGGATGGGGGGACGCATGAGACAGGACTCAAGTCAGCCATTACTAAGGTCATGAACGACTACGCGCGTAAGACTGGGCTCCTCAAGGAAAAAGATAAAAATCTTGAAGGTTCAGACTATCGTGAGGGACTAGCGGCCGTTCTTTCTATCTTAGTACCTGAAGAACACCTCCAGTTTGAAGGACAGACCAAGGATAAACTAGGGAGTCCTCTGGCTCGTCCAATTGTCGATGGTATTGTGGCTGATAAGTTAACCTTCTTCCTCATGGAAAATGGAGAACTAGCTTCCAATCTCATTCGTAAGGCTATCAAGGCCCGTGATGCGCGCGAGGCGGCCCGCAAAGCGCGTGATGAGAGCCGAAATGGTAAGAAAAACAAGAAAGACAAGGGCTTGTTGTCTGGAAAATTGACTCCAGCTCAATCTAAAAATCCAGCAAAGAACGAGCTCTACCTAGTCGAAGGGGACTCTGCCGGTGGTTCTGCCAAACAAGGCCGTGACCGTAAGTTCCAGGCTATCTTGCCCCTTCGAGGTAAGGTCATCAATACAGCCAAGGCCAAGATGGCGGATATCCTCAAAAATGAAGAAATCAATACCATGATTTATACCATTGGTGCGGGTGTGGGAGCAGACTTCTCCATTGAAGATGCCAACTATGACAAAATCATTATCATGACCGATGCGGATACTGACGGTGCTCACATTCAGACCTTGCTCTTAACATTTTTCTACCGCTATATGCGTCCGCTAGTCGAGGCAGGACATGTCTATATCGCCCTCCCTCCTCTTTACAAGATGTCCAAAGGCAAAGGCAAGAAAGAAGAAGTGGCCTATGCTTGGACGGACGGAGAGCTAGAAGAACTCCGCAAGCAGTTTGGTAAAGGCGCAACTCTCCAACGCTACAAAGGTCTTGGTGAGATGAATGCGGACCAACTCTGGGAAACAACCATGAATCCAGAGACTCGAACTCTCATTCGTGTCACGATTGAAGACTTAGCACGCGCCGAACGCCGTGTCAATGTCCTCATGGGAGATAAGGTCGAACCACGCCGTAAATGGATTGAAGATAATGTTAAGTTTACGCTGGAGGAAGCGACAGTGTTTTAAGGAGTATGATTAATGGATAGTTCAGGACATTCGATTTTTGGAAGTTATTTGGGTTTGGTTTTCTTAGTTTCTTTACCCTCGGCTATTCTTGCATTCTACATCAATAGTCGAAAAAAAAGTTTCCAAGGTTTATATGCACCGATTGTATTTACCTTGTTTATGATCTTGATGCTTTTATTCAATATGGATTCGTCAGAATCCGGTTCTTTAGTGGCATCCTTTGTCATGATTTTATTTGGTTTTCCTTTGATAGCAGGAGCCTTAATCTACACACTTATTCGATTGTGTTATGTCTATCCGGAGAAACGGTGGAAGGCTTTTTTGATTTTCCTATCCTATATTTTAGGTCCCCTATCTGTAGGTATTCTGGGATGGTATGTGGTAAATTTAGTTCAGATCCATCTGTTGACATTCTTGGTAATGATTTTGATGATTCTAGTTTCCTATCTTCCTCCTCTCTATCTCCATTACACCAAACGAAATCAGTAAGCAAAGGGGGAGTGAATAGTGAACAGTTCTTTAATAATGATATTTTTCTTTCTCGAAATCATTGCTATTGCTGGAATAATTCTTGATGCAATCTCCAATAAAGAGAAAATAGAATATTCAAACTCCTTAAGTTCCCTAGTATTTATGGCTTGTAATATAGGAATGTTTGTAGTGTTCAACCCGTCTTTAGACGAACCCTACTTAGGAGTATTTGTACGGGTATTTTCTTTATATACTCATGCGCCTCTGTGCATAACATATGCGATTACTAGTCTTTATAAGAGTATCAAGCACGTCAAGTATTTTCCTAGTAAGTTTGCCCGAATCTTATTATCTAACGTTACACTTATATTTCTACTCTCAATTGTAAATGTTTTTGTATTATTTAGAGAGATTAAAGAAATCTATATACTTATTTTCTTGCAAGGCCTTTTTTCAGGAATTCAATTCCTACTTTGGATGCTTGAAAGGAAAAGAGTTCGAAAACTACAACAACAAAAGAAAGAAGATGCTCCTTTTACTAACCATGTTTCAGATGAGGGTGACATAGATGAGAACTGACCAGGAAATGCTTGAACTGATTTTAGGAACAGTTAAAATTTTAAAAGTTGACACTGGTAAGAACTCAAGTATCTCCTCTTGAATAATCTAACGGAAAATATCATTCAGGTCTGTTTCTTTAGAGGACGCTTTATACTATTTGAAGGATATTATTTTTACCATACAGGAAAGTCGCATCGTTCAAGTAAAAATGATTATCATATTTGTTATGTAAATAATATATAGAACTAAAGGGGGGTCAGTAATGAGTAGTGAATCTATAATTTCTATTTTCGTTGTTGTCATAGTAATTTTTGGAATTATAAGTAATTTAATCTCCAACTTGGGGAGAAAAGAGTATGCTCGTTCAATATCCCTGTTTTTACTGTCCATTTTAACTATTGGTGTCTGTCTATCAAATATACCAGTGGAAGGTAACTATTACTATGGGTTAAGATTTATTGGGTTAAAATTTATTTTGTTTTATCATGACTATTTCGCCCCCTTGATGATTGTTTATTCATTTTATACTCTATATAAGAGCGTAATCCATTGTAGGCATTTTAAGAGCAAATTTGCTATAGTACTTCGATTGAATGCCACCTTCATTTTTCTCCTTTCATTGGTAAATATATTTGTTCTATGGGAAATGATAGTAAAACACCAAAGAAGTAACATAATATCTATTTGTTATATTTTTATTTTTTTAGGGATTTGCTCAACTATCCAATTCATTGTAGGAGAACTTGAGAAGAAAAGAATACGAGTCCTTCAGAAACAAGAGGAGCTAGATAGTTATGAAAAATAACTCTGTAAAAGATAGGTGCAGAAAATATAGAAGTCAAGAGCAAATGCTGAGATTGATTTTACAAACAGCTAAAACTTTACAAGTTGAGGCTGTCGCCATGTCTGGTTCACGGACAAATCCAAAGGCTCCAAAAGACGAGTTTCAAGACTATGATGTTGTTTATGTCGTGGACGACTTAGATAATCTGACGAGTGACCTTGCTTGGTTGGACCGGTTTGGAACACGTATCATTGAGCAGCATAACGTACTTGACCATCGCCACCTCTATCTCATGCTCTTTGAAGATGGCAATCGGATTGATTTGACCCTCTGCCCCAAAGACCATATTCAAGAGTGGGTAGATAGTGAAGCAGGGTTCACCGTTTTAGAAGATAAGAAGGGTTTATTTGAACCCTACTTTCCAAGTCCTCAACGTTACTGGACAAGCCCAGCTAGTGCAATAGAGTTTGACAAAGCCTGCAATGAATTTTGGTGGGTGTCAGCCTACGTGGTTAAAGGGATTTGTCGCAAGCAAGCCATCTATGCCACGAATCATCTCTACGGGATTTGTCAACAAGAACTTTTGAAGGTCTTGGCTTGGCGAGTTGCAGCAGATAAGTGGACGATTGATATTGGCAAGAACTATAAATATCTCTTTAACTATTTACCTGCTGAGAAAGAGAAAGAATTCTCAGCTCTACTTGATTTTTCAAGTGTAGAGAAACTTACTCAGTCATTGTTTGCTACGATGCAACTTTTCCACCAAGAAGCTCAATTCCTTGCTCACAAGATGGGATTTGACTATGATATGAAAGTAGCTGAGAAGATGATTCAGTATGCTGAGGAGAGGTTGAACTAGTATGTTAGATTATATATTTGTTATATTTTTCATGGGGTTCCCAGGAGTACAAATTTTAGTATTGGTGTCCTCTATATTTCTAGCTATCAAAAGAAATAAGTTACATAAAAGGGTGTATGGATTATTTTTCCCGATCATTATAACGATGTGTAATATTTGGCTTGTTTCAATTGATCGCACAGAGCTTTTTGATGATGCTTTAAGATTTTCGTTCTTTCTAATTTCTTTTTGTTTACCTATGCTTATTTCTTCCACACTCTATCACTCCATACGCTTATATTATTTATACAAATCAATCAAGTGGAGAGTCTTCCCTGTAAGTTTATGTTATTTATTCGGTTTAATTTTTCATTATCTTAATACAATGCATTGGGAGGAGCTATTTCGAGGGCAAAAGTTTATGTTTAATATCTTGCTGATATCAACTGTTATAGTTTCTTATTTACCTTGTCAATATTTGTACACACTTCAAAGAAGAAAGAATAATCCATAGGAAATAGTTGCCTTTGCTTAATCTAAATAAGTGTTGTGAATGACTTAAATAGTATTTAAAAATATTTTTCTTAATACCAATTTTAATGTAAAACCTACTCTACATTCTTTGAAAGGAGTTGAACACGCCCTAAATACTGGGTGAAAAAGATAAATTCTCTTGAGAGCATCGCTCGCTTTAAGAATTTCCTATTTTTACTTTGCATTTTACGGGCTTAGTATCCTATGTCTAACATTCAAAACATGTCCCTGGAGGACATCATGGGAGAGCGCTTTGGTCGCTACTCCAAATACATCATTCAAGACCGGGCTTTGCCAGATATTCGTGATGGATTGAAGCCTGTGCAACGTCGTATTCTTTATTCGATGAATAAGGATGGCAATACCTTTGACAAGAGCTACCGTAAGTCGGCCAAGTCTGTCGGTAACATCATGGGGAATTTTCACCCACACGGGGATTCTTCTATCTATGATGCTATGGTTCGTATGTCTCAGGATTGGAAAAACCGTGAGATTTTGGTCGAAATGCACGGTAATAACGGTTCTATGGACGGAGATCCGCCTGCGGCAATGCGTTATACCGAGGCGCGTTTGTCTGAGATTGCCGGTTATCTTCTTCAGGACATCGAGAAGAAGACAGTTCCTTTTGCGTGGAACTTTGACGATACCGAGAAAGAGCCGACAGTCCTGCCAGCAGCCTTTCCAAACCTTTTGGTTAATGGTTCGACTGGGATTTCGGCTGGATATGCTACAGACATTCCTCCCCATAATTTAGCTGAGGTCATTGATGCGACGGTTTACATGATTGACCACCCAACAGCCAAGGTGGACAAGCTCATGGAATTCTTACCTGGTCCAGATTTCCCTACAGGAGCGATTATCCAAGGCCGTGACGAAATCAAGAAGGCCTATGAAACTGGTAAGGGGCGCGTGGTTGTTCGTTCCAAGACTGAAATTGAGAAGTTAAAAGGTGGTAAGGAACAAATCGTTATCACTGAGATTCCTTATGAGATTAATAAGGCTAACTTAGTCAAGAAAATTGATGAAGTCCGTGTCAATAACAAGGTGGCAGGTATTGCTGAGGTTCGTGATGAGTCTGACCGTGATGGTCTTCGTATCGCTATAGAACTCAAAAAAGATGCGAACACGGAACTTGTTCTCAACTATCTCTTCAAATATACTGATTTGCAAATCAACTACAACTTCAACATGGTGGCGATTGACAATTTCACACCTCGTCAGGTGGGGATTGTACCAATCTTGTCTAGTTATATCGCCCACCGTCGTGAAGTTATCTTAGCGCGTTCTCGTTTTGACAAGGAAAAGGCTGAAAAACGTCTCCATATCGTTGAAGGTTTGATTCGCGTCATCTCGATTTTGGATGAGGTTATTGCCCTTATTCGCGCTTCTGAGAACAAGGCTGATGCCAAGGAAAACCTTAAGGTCAGCTATGAATTTACGGAAGAACAGGCAGAAGCTATCGTTACCTTGCAACTTTATCGTTTAACGAATACAGACGTGGTTGTCTTGCAAGAAGAAGAAGCAGAATTGCGTGAAAAGATTGCTATGCTTGCGGCTATCATCGGTGATGAACGGACTATGTACAATCTCATGAAGAAAGAACTTCGTGAGGTCAAGAAGAAATTTGCGACACCACGTTTGAGTACTTTGGAAGATACTGCGAAAGCAATCGAGATTGACACAGCTAGTCTGATCGCTGAAGAAGATACTTACGTTAGCGTGACGAAGGCTGGATATATCAAACGTACCAGCCCACGTTCCTTTGCGGCATCCACTCTGGAAGAAATTGGCAAACGTGATGATGATCGTTTGATCTTTGTACAAACTGCCAAGACAACCCAGCACCTCTTGATGTTTACAACTCTTGGGAATGTCATCTATCGACCAATCCACGAATTGGCAGACATTCGCTGGAAGGACATCGGAGAGCATCTGAGTCAGACCATTACAAACTTTGAAACTAACGAAGAAATTCTCTATGCAGAAGTAGTGGATCAGTTTGATGATGCGACTACCTACTTTGCAGCAACTCGCCTTGGTCAAATCAAACGCGTAGAACGCAAAGAATTCTCTCCATGGCGGACCTACAAGTCGAAGTCTGTTAAGTACGCTAAACTCAAAGACGAGACAGACCAGATTGTAGCAGTAGCACCAATCAAACTGGATGATGTTCTCTTGATTAGTCAAAATGGTTATGCCCTTCGTTTCAATATCGAAGAGGTTCCCGTTGTCGGTGCCAAGGCTGCAGGTGTCAAGGCTATGAACCTGAAAGAAGATGATGTCCTCCAATCCGCCTTTATATGTAACACTTCATCCTTCTACCTCTTGACCCAACGTGGTAGCTTGAAACGTGTTTCCATTGAGGAAATTCCAGCGACCGGACGTGCCAAACGAGGCCTACAAGTCTTGCGTGAGTTGAAAAACAAACCGCACCGAGTCTTCTTGGCTGGAGCAGTTGCAGAGCAAGGTTTCGTTGGTGATCTTTTTAGTACAGAAATGGAAGAAAACGATCAAACGCTCCTTGTCCAATCGAACAAGGGAACAATCTATGAGAGTCGATTGCAAGACCTCAACTTGTCAGAACGTACTAGCAATGGAAGCTTTATTTCAGACACCATTTCAGATGAAGAAGTTTTCGATGCTTACCTCAAAGAAGTCTTTAAAGAGGATAAAGCGAATTCATAAAAAAATCAGTCCAGAGGGCTGATTTTTTGTATTGAAAAATTTTCAGAAAATTACAAATAATACTTGAAATTTTACTAGAAAAGTGTAGAATAGAACACATAGTTTGAATAGTATAAAGGAGAAACACATGACAGTTGCAATTGATTGGGAAAACCTTGGATTTGCTTATATGAAATTACCTTACCGTTATATCGCTCACTACAAAAATGGTCAATGGGATCAAGGAGAATTGACAGAGGATGCAACCTTGCATATTTCAGAATCTTCTCCAAGTCTCCACTATGGACAGCAAGCATTTGAGGGATTGAAAGCCTATCGTACCAAGGACGGCAGTGTTCAATTGTTCCGTCCTGACGAAAATGCCAAGCGTTTGCAACGTACTTGTGACCGTCTTTTGATGCCACAAGTTCCAACAGAAATGTTTGTAGAAGCTTGTAAAGCAGTTGTGCGTGCAAATGAAGAATACGTCCCACCATATGGAACAGGTGGAACCCTTTATCTTCGTCCACTTTTGATTGGTGTTGGGGATATTATTGGGGTTAAACCAGCAGAAGAATATATTTTCACCATCTTTGCTATGCCAGTTGGTAACTATTTTAAAGGTGGTTTAGTCCCAACCAACTTCTTGATTCAGGATGAATACGACCGGGCAGCCCCAAATGGTACAGGTGCTGCCAAGGTAGGTGGGAACTATGCCGCTAGTCTCCTTCCAGGTAAAATGGCCAAGTCACGCCAATTTTCAGATGTTATCTACCTAGATCCATCTACACATACAAAGATTGAAGAAGTCGGATCAGCCAACTTCTTTGGAATCACGGCAGACAATGAATTTATTACGCCATTGAGTCCATCTATCTTGCCATCCATTACCAAGTACTCTTTGCTTTACTTGGCAGAACACCGCTTGGGCTTGACTCCGATTGAAGGCGATGTCCCAATCGATAATTTGAAGCGTTTTGTAGAGGCAGGTGCCTGCGGTACAGCAGCGGTTATTTCGCCAATTGGAGGTATCCAACATGGCGATGATTTCCATGTTTTCTATAGTGAAACAGAAGTAGGTCCTGTTACACGTAAACTTTATGATGAATTGACCGGTATCCAATTTGGTGATGTAGAAGCGCCTGAAGGATGGATTGTCAAAGTGGACTAAAAGACATGAAATAAAGAAGAGCTCCATAGCAGTTGTAAGTGCTGAAATGGAGTTTTTTCTTGCTAGTTTGAGCATTTTCTTGTACAATAGAAAAAGTGAAAAGAGGTAGAGTATGAGTAAAAAAGATAAGAAAATTGAAATCCAATTAACCGATGCAAAAGTGACTGTTGGAAAAGATAGTTATGAAGGATACGTTTTGACGATCGGGAAAAAGGTTATTGGGGAAATTGCCGAATTAGATAGCCAATTTGCCATCATAAAGAATGGAAATGTCGATAGTTTTTATAAAAAACTTGAAAAAGCTGTGGAAATTTTGATTGAAAACTATAATTTGACAAAATAATACTTGTTTTATTGAAAATTTCATGATATAATAGTTCTCGTTAAACATTGGAGAGATAGCGAAGAGGCTAAACGCGGCGGACTGTAAATCCGCTCCTTCGGGTTCGGGGGTTCGAATCCCTCTCTCTCCATTCATCAATGGGGTATAGCCAAGCGGTAAGGCAAGGGACTTTGACTCCCTCATGCGTTGGTTCGAATCCAGCTACCCCAGTTCTTAGGTAATAAATTCAAGATAAAAAGAAAAATATCTTAGGGTATTTTATTTTTATAATTGAAAGACGTGAACGATATGAACATGTCTTTGCGGGTGCTTAGGAAAAAAATTATAAGTATGTCAAGTTTGGAAAAACTTGATTGTTGGAGGATTTTTTAGATGAACGAATTTGAAGATTTGCTAAATAGCGTTAGCCAAGTTGAGCCTGGTGATGTTGTTAGTGCTGAAGTATTGACAGTTGATGCGACTCAAGCTAACGTTGCAATCTCTGGGACTGGTGTTGAAGGTGTCTTGACTCTTCGCGAATTGACAAACGATCGCGATGCAGATATCAATGACTTTGTGAAAGTAGGAGAAGTATTGGATGTTCTTGTACTTCGTCAAGTAGTTGGTAAAGATACTGATACAGTTACATACCTTGTATCTAAAAAACGCCTTGAAGCTCGCAAAGCATGGGACAAACTTGTAGGACGCGAAGAAGAAGTTGTTACTGTTAAAGGTACTCGTGCCGTTAAAGGTGGACTTTCAGTAGAATTTGAAGGTGTTCGTGGATTTATCCCAGCTTCAATGTTGGATACTCGTTTCGTACGTAACACTGAGCGTTTCGTAGGTCAAGAATTTGATGCTAAAATCAAAGAAGTTGATCCTAAAGAAAACCGCTTCATCCTTTCACGTCGTGAAGTTGTTGAAGCAGCTACTGCGGCAGCTCGTGCTGAAGTATTCGGTAAATTGGCTGTTGGTGATGTCGTAACTGGTAAAGTTGCTCGTATCACTAGCTTTGGTGCTTTCATCGACCTTGGTGGGGTTGACGGATTGGTTCACTTGACTGAATTGTCACACGAACGTAACGTATCACCTAAATCAGTTGTAACTGTTGGTGAAGAAATTGAAGTGAAGATCCTTGATCTTAATGAAGAAGAAGGACGCGTATCACTTTCACTTAAAGCAACAACACCTGGACCATGGGATGGTGTTGAGCAAAAATTGGCTAAAGGTGATGTAGTAGAAGGAACAGTTAAACGTTTGACTGACTTCGGTGCATTTGTTGAAGTGTTGCCAGGTATCGATGGACTTGTTCACGTATCACAAATTTCACACAAACGTATCGAAAATCCAAAAGAAGCTCTTACTGTTGGTCAAGAAGTTACTGTTAAAGTCCTTGATGTTAACGCTGACGCAGAACGCGTATCTCTTTCTATCAAAGCTCTTGAAGAACGTCCAGCTCAAGAAGAAGGACAAAAAGAAGAAAAACGCGCTGCTCGTCCACGTCGTCCAAAACGTCAAGAAAAACGTGATTTCGAACTTCCAGAAACACAAACAGGATTCTCAATGGCTGACTTGTTCGGTGATATCGAACTTTAATCAAATTGATAATCACAAAATCCTTTGTTTAAAACAAGGGATTTTTCTTTTGTCTCTTTCCCATTTTTGATATAATAGTTCTATGTTAGATTCAGAAAAACAATCACAATATCAATTGTTAAATGAGGAACTCTCTTATTTACTTGAAGGTGAGACCAATGTTCTTGCCAATCTTTCGAATGCTAGTGCCCTCCTAAAATCTCGATTTCCCAATACTGTATTTGCAGGGTTTTATCTGTTTGACGGTAGCGAGTTGGTTTTAGGGCCTTTTCAGGGTGGTGTTTCTTGTATTCGCATTCCGCTTGGAAAAGGCGTGTGTGGAGAAGCTGCTGAGTTTCAAGAGACTGTTTTGGTTGGCGATGTGAGCACCTATCCAAACTACATTTCTTGTGATAGTATGGCCAAGAGTGAAATCGTGGTTCCCATGCTCAAGAATGGTCAATTGCTGGGTGTCTTAGACCTGGATTCTTCACTTATTGATGATTACAATGCCATTGACCGCGATTACTTGGAACAATTTGTCGCTATTTTGCTTGAGAAGACAGAATGGGACTTTACGATGTTTGAGGAGAAAGCCTAATGTATCAAGCACTTTATCGAAAATATAGAAGCCAAACTTTTTCACAATTGGTCGGACAAGAAGTTGTGGCTAAAACCCTAAAACAAGCGGTCGAGCAGGAAAAGATTAGTCATGCCTATCTTTTCTCAGGCCCTCGTGGGACTGGGAAGACCAGTGTGGCCAAGATTTTTGCCAAGGCTATGAACTGTCCGAACCAAGTGAACGGAGAACCGTGTAATAACTGCTATATCTGTCAGGCTGTGACAGAAGGTAGCTTAGAAGATGTTATCGAAATGGATGCAGCTTCGAATAATGGAGTCGATGAAATCCGTGAAATTCGTGATAAATCCACCTATGCTCCTAGTTTGGCACGTTATAAGGTCTATATCATAGACGAGGTTCATATGCTGTCTACAGGAGCTTTTAATGCGCTTTTGAAGACTTTGGAAGAACCAACTCAAAATGTTGTCTTTATCTTGGCGACTACCGAATTGCACAAGATTCCAGCAACTATTTTATCGCGTGTCCAACGTTTTGAGTTTAAGTCGATTAGAACGCAAGATATCACGGCACATATTCATCATATTTTAGAAAAAGAACATATCAGTTCTGAACCAGATGCCGTGGAAATCATTGCCAGACGAGCTGAAGGTGGAATGCGGGATGCCTTGTCTATTCTGGACCAAGCCTTGAGCTTGACTCAAGGGAATGCTTTAACCACAGCTATCTCTGAGGAGATTACAGGCACCATTAGTCTATCAGCACTTGATGACTATGTAGCTGCCTTGTCTCAGCAGGATGTTCCAAAAGCGCTTGATTCTTTGAATCTTTTATTTGAAAATGGAAAGAGCATGACTCGTTTTGTGACGGATCTTTTACAGTACTTGCGTGATTTACTAGTTGTTCAGACAGGTGGCGAAAATACTCATCATAGTTCAATTTTTATGGAGAATCTAGCTCTTTCTCAGGAAAGTCTCTTTGAAATGATTCGAATAGCGACTGTGAGCTTGGCGGATATGAAAGCAAGCCTACAACCTAAGATTTATGCTGAGATGATGACCATTCGTTTAGCGGAGATTAAGCCTGAACCAGTGCTTTCAGGAGCTGTCGAAAGTGAAATTTCTGCACTGAGACAGGAAGTCGCTCGTCTTAAACAAGAACTTGCCAATGTTGGAACTGCTCCTAAACAAGTGGCGCCAGTCCCTAGCCGTCCAGCCACTTCCAAGACAGTCTATCGAGTAGACCGTAATAAGGTTCAGGCTATCCTACAAGAAGCTGTTGAAAATCCTGAATTGGCACGGCAAAACTTGATTCGCCTCCAGAATGCATGGGGGGAAGTGATCGAAAGCTTAGCTGGTCCTGATAAGGCTCTGCTTGTTGGTTCTCAACCAGTTGCAGCCAACGAACACCATGCTATTTTAGCTTTTGAATCTAATTTCAATGCAGGCCAAACCATGAAACGGGATAACCTCAATACCATGTTTGGCAATATTCTTAGCCAGGTGGCTGGATTTTCACCTGAAATCCTGGCAATTTCCCTAGAGGAATGGAAAGAGGTTCGTGCAGCATTTTCAGCTAAAAACAAGTCTTCTCAAGCAGATCAAGAGGTAGAAGAAGAGAGCCTGATTCCAGAGGGATTTGAATTTCTGGCTGATAAAGTCATGGTCGAAGAAGACTAAAAGTGGATTTCATGGTACAATAATCCTATGACTAGACAACAATTTATCGTGATAGCACTATTTACTGCTGCTGAGACTTATTTTTTCAATGAAGCTTGGATGACGGGTCGCTATTTTATGGCAGTCTTTTGGGCCATTCTACTTTTTCGAAATTTTAGGTTAAGTTATGTAATGGGGAAAATAGTAGATGCCATTGATCAGCACCTAAACCGCAAGGATTAGTCACTAGCTTCTAAACAAAATCAAAGCCTTTTAGGCTTTTTTTTGTTATACTAGTAGAGTATATTTATGGACCTTTTCTTGTATTTTTTGAGAAATGTAAGTGATTTCTTTAAGGATAAAGGAAGTAGGCCAGAAAAAGAAAGGAACTATCATGTCAGTATTAGAGATCAAAGATCTTCACGTTGAGATTGAAGGAAAAGAAATTTTGAAGGGGGTCAATCTGACTCTGAAAACAGGAGAAATCGCAGCTATCATGGGACCAAATGGTACTGGTAAATCGACTCTTTCTGCAGCTATCATGGGGAACCCTAACTATGAAGTTACTAAAGGGGAGGTCTTGTTTGATGGTGTAAACATCCTTGAATTGGAAGTGGACGAGCGTGCGCGTATGGGACTTTTCCTTGCTATGCAGTACCCATCTGAAATTCCAGGAATTACCAACGCTGAATTTCTTCGTGCAGCTATGAATGCTGGTAAAGAAGATGATGAAAAGATTTCAGTTCGTGAGTTTATCACTAAACTAGACGAGAAAATGGAATTGCTCAACATGAAAGAAGAAATGGCAGAGCGTTACCTCAACGAAGGATTCTCTGGTGGTGAGAAAAAACGTAATGAAATTCTTCAGCTTTTGATGTTGGAACCAACTTTTGCCCTTTTGGATGAGATTGACTCAGGTCTTGATATTGACGCCCTTAAAGTTGTATCGAAAGGTGTGAATGCTATGCGTGGCGAGGGATTTGGTGCTATGATTATCACTCACTACCAACGTCTTTTGAACTACATCACACCAGACGTGGTACACGTGATGATGGAAGGTCGTGTGGTCCTTTCTGGTGGTCCAGAATTGGCTGCCCGTTTGGAACGTGAAGGATACGCAAAACTAGCTGAAGAACTTGGCTACGACTACAAGGAAGAATTGTAATTCCCTCGTATCTTTTAGGAGAAGTAAATGACTAAAGAGAATATTAAACTTTTTTCAGAAATGCACGCTGAACCAAGCTGGTTGTCAGACCTCCGTCAAAAGGCTTTTGATAAGATTGAGAGTTTGGAATTACCAGTCATTGAGCGTGTCAAATTTCACCGTTGGAATCTGGGAGATGGAACCATCACAGAAAGTGAACCTTCAGCAAATGTTCCAGACTTCACAGCTCTAGATAATCACTTGAAGTTGGTGCAAGTAGGAACGCAGACTGTTTTTGAACAAACTCCAGTTGAATTGGCTGAACAAGGAGTAATCTTTACAGACTTTCACTCAGCTTTAGAAGAAATTCCAGAGCTTATTGAGGAATTCTTCATGTCATCAGTTAAGTATGACGATGACAAGTTGGCAGCCTACCATACAGCTTACTTTAACAGTGGTGCTGTTCTTTATATTCCAGATAATGTTGAGATTACAGAGCCAATCGAAGGAATTTTCTACCAAGACAGTGATAGCGATGTGCCATTTAACAAGCATATCCTTATCATTGCTGGTATAAACTCTAAGATTAGTTACTTAGAACGTTTAGAGTCGCGTGGTGAAGGTAGTGCGAAGGCAACTGCCAATATCACAGTTGAAGTGATTGCTCGTTCTGGTGCGCAAGTGAAATTTGCTGCCATTGATCGTCTGGGTGAAAATGTCACTGCCTACATTAGCCGTCGTGGTAAACTAGGCAGTGATGCCAGCATTGACTGGGCAATCGGTGTCATGAACGAAGGAAATGTCGTTGCGGACTTTGATAGCGACTTGATTGGAAATGGTAGCCATGCTGACCTTAAAGTCGTAGCTCTTTCAAGTGGTCGTCAGGTTCAAGGGATTGACACTCGTGTGACTAACTATGGTTGCAACTCAATCGGAAATATCCTCCAACATGGGGTTATCCTTGAAAAAGCGACCTTGACTTTCAATGGTATTGGCCACATTATCAAGGGTGCCAAGGGAGCAGATGCGCAACAAGAAAGCCGTGTCCTCATGCTTTCAGACCAAGCACGTTCAGATGCCAACCCAATTCTTTTGATTGATGAAAATGACGTAACTGCAGGTCACGCGGCTTCTATCGGTCAGGTGGATCCAGAAGATATGTACTACCTCATGAGCCGTGGCTTGGATAAGGCAACTGCAGAACGCTTGGTTGTTCGTGGTTTCCTTGGATCTGTTATCGTTGAGATTCCAGTCAAAGAAGTTCGTGACGAAATGATTGCAACTATCGAAGAAAAATTGTCAAAACGCTAAGGGGAAGCCTATGTTAGATGTAGAAGCGATTCGCAAGGATTTTCCAATTTTAGACCAGATTGTCAACGATGAACCTCTGGTCTATCTGGACAATGCTGCGACGACACAAAAACCACTAGCAGTTCTGGAAACAATCAACCGCTACTATGAGCAGGACAATGCCAATGTTCACCGTGGGGTCCATACCTTGGCTGAGCGAGCAACAGCTTCTTATGAAGCTGCTCGTGAAACCATTCGTAAGTTTATCAATGCAGGCTCTACAAAGGAAGTTCTCTTTACCAGAGGAACGACAACCAGCCTTAACTGGGTGGCACGCTTCGCTGAGGAAATCCTGACTGAGGGAGACCAGGTCTTGATTTCAGTAATGGAACACCATTCTAATATCATTCCATGGCAGGAAGCTTGTCGCAAGACTGGGGCAGAGCTTGTCTATGTTTATCTCAAGGACGGAGCTCTGGATATGGATGACTTGCGCGCTAAATTGACTGATAAAGTCAAGTTTGTCTCCCTAGCTCACGCCTCTAATGTCCTTGGTGTGGTTAATCCTATCAAAGAAATCACGCAATTGGCCCACCAAGTTGGAGCTATCATGGTGGTGGATGGTGCTCAGTCTACGCCACATATGAAGATTGATGTCCAGGACTTGGATGTGGACTTCTTTGCCTTTTCAGGTCACAAGATGGCTGGTCCGACTGGCATCGGTGTGCTTTACGGTAAAGAAAAGTATCTGGAACAAATGTCTCCAGTTGAATTTGGTGGTGAGATGATTGATTTCGTCTATGAGCAATCTGCTAGTTGGAAGGAATTGCCTTGGAAATTTGAGGCTGGAACGCCAAATATGGCAGGTGCTATTGGACTTGCTGCAGCAGTGGATTATCTGGAAAAGATTGGTATGGATGCCATTGAATCTCATGAACAGGAATTGATTGCATACGTCTATCCAAAATTGCAGGCCATTGAAGGTTTGACCATTTATGGTTCGCAGGACTTGGCTCAACGTTCGGGTGTCATTGCTTTTAACCTAGGTGATCTTCATCCCCACGATCTTGCGACGGCTCTGGATTATGAAGGAGTGGCTGTTCGTGCTGGTCACCATTGCGCCCAACCCTTGCTTCAGTATTTAGAAGTCCCAGCAACAGCTCGTGCAAGTTTTTATATCTACAATACCAAGGCAGATTGTGACAAACTAGTCGATGCCCTACAAAAGACAAAGGAGTTTTTCAATGGCACTTTCTAAACTAGATAGCCTTTATATGGCAGTGGTGGCAGACCATTCGAAAAATCCACATCGCCAAGGGAAGCTGGAAGATGCTGAGCAAATCAGCCTCAATAATCCAACCTGTGGGGATGTTATCAACCTCTCTGTCAAGTTTGATGCAGAGGACCGTTTGGAAGATATTGCTTTTCTAAATTCAGGATGCACGATTTCAACTGCCTCTGCTAGTATGATGACAGATGCTGTTTTGGGCAAGAGCAAACAAGAAATTCTAGAACTTGCAACCATCTTTTCTGAAATGGTTCAAGGTCAAAAGGATGACCGCCAAGACCAACTAGGTGATGCAGCCTTCTTATCAGGTGTTGCAAAATTCCCACAACGAATCAAGTGTGCAACCCTAGCTTGGAATGCCCTTAAGAAGACAATTGAAAATCAAGAAGATAAATAAAAAACATAGAAATATATAATGAAAGAAAGGATATTATGGCTGAAGAAAGAGTAGAACCAAAACCAATTGACCTTGGTGAATATAAATTTGGTTTCCATGACGATGTAGAGCCTGTCCTATCGACAGGGAAAGGATTGAATGAAGAAGTCATTCGCGAATTATCAGCTGCTAAGGGAGAACCTGAGTGGATGTTAGAATTCCGTTTGAAGTCTTATGAAACCTTCAAAAAAATGCCCATGCAAACCTGGGGAGCAGACTTGTCAGAGATTGACTTTGATGACTTGATCTACTACCAAAAACCATCTGATAAACCAGCCCGTTCTTGGGATGATGTACCTGAAAAGATTAAAGAAACCTTTGAACGTATCGGTATTCCAGAAGCTGAGCGTGCTTATTTAGCAGGTGCCTCTGCCCAGTACGAGTCAGAAGTGGTTTACCACAACATGAAGGAAGAGTTCCAGAAATTGGGGATTATCTTTACAGATACAGATTCTGCCCTCAAGGAATACCCAGACTTGTTTAAACAATACTTTGCGAAGTTGGTACCACCGACAGATAACAAGTTGGCAGCCCTCAACTCTGCAGTATGGTCTGGTGGAACCTTTATCTATGTACCAAAAGGTGTTAAGGTAGATATTCCACTTCAAACCTACTTCCGTATCAACAACGAAAATACAGGTCAGTTTGAACGTACCTTGATTATCGTTGACGAGGGAGCAAGCGTTCATTACGTAGAAGGATGTACAGCACCAACTTATTCTAGCAACAGCTTGCACGCTGCCATCGTAGAAATCTTTGCCTTGGACGGGGCTTATATGCGCTATACAACCATCCAAAACTGGTCTGACAACGTTTATAACTTGGTAACGAAACGTGCTAAAGCTTTGAAAGATGCGACTGTTGAGTGGATTGATGGTAACTTGGGTGCTAAAACAACCATGAAATACCCATCTGTTTATCTGGATGGAGAAGGAGCCCGTGGTACCATGCTCTCTATCGCCTTTGCTAACGCAGGGCAACATCAGGATACGGGTGCCAAGATGATCCACAACGCCCCACATACAAGCTCCTCTATCGTGTCTAAATCCATCGCTAAAGGCGGAGGCAAGGTGGACTACCGTGGACAAGTGACTTTCAACAAGAACTCTAAGAAATCTGTTTCTCACATCGAGTGTGATACCATTATCATGGATGACTTATCAGCGTCAGATACCATCCCATTCAATGAAATTCACAACTCGCAAGTTGCATTGGAACACGAAGCCAAGGTATCTAAGATTTCAGAGGAACAACTATACTACCTCATGAGTCGTGGTTTGTCAGAATCTGAAGCTACTGAGATGATTGTCATGGGATTTGTCGAACCCTTCACTAAAGAGCTTCCAATGGAATATGCAGTTGAGCTGAATCGCTTGATTAGCTATGAAATGGAAGGTTCAGTCGGATAAATCCAAAATGGAGAAGCAAATTGGATTTTTAAAAAAATTATTTGGTAATGTTGAAAAAGCGAATAAAGGTGAAATTCCTGTCGAGGAAATTGTTCCACCGTTTACAAATGATCTAGCAGAAGAAGCAGATGATTATTGGCGACAAATGGAACAAAACCTCTTGATAAACGCTGTAAAAGCTGCTGGTGGTCCTGAGTCGGTAGAACGTGCTTTTGTTCTTGCTAATTTTAAGGAAAATCAAGAAACCTTTGAGCTCTTTTATCAGGTAAATGGTCAACTTCTTTCATGGAGAGAGATGGATGAGACTCTTATCGATAAAATCAGCAATCAACTCCTTCCACAAGCACCAGGTGTGGCACGTGCAGTAAATGAGAATTATGAAGAGGCAAATGTACCAGTAATCGAGTACGCCATGCTTCAGTTTGAGACTGCAACCATGGCTTGGTTTGGACGGAAGCTGACAACGGCTTCTCCAGAAGCACAACTGACTTTTGAAGAATTGGTATCAGGTTGGTGCGCTATTTTGGAACAAGAAGTTCCAAATCGTCCTTTAGATAGTGACCGTCCGTTCCCTTACTTTGAAGTTTAAAAAATCTCAAATCCCCAAAAAACTTTCAATGGAGTATACTGTTGAGCCTACTCGCTTGATAAGTAACAAATTGAAAGAATCAGTGGGTAAAAATGCAAATTCTGAACAGGAATCCCTTCTGTTCAGAATTTTTTTCAAAAAATAACCTAATAAATATTCACAAAAATACTTTTATATGGTAAAATAAAACAATTACATTTAGTGGAGATGAAGTATGAATATTTTTAGAACCAAGGATGTTAGTCTGAGACAGACAGAGATGCATCGCCATTTGAAATTATGGGATTTGATTTTACTAGGAATTGGTGCCATGGTGGGAACGGGAATTTTCACCATTACTGGAACAGCAGCGGCTACACTAGCTGGTCCATCACTAGTGATTTCCATTGTGATTTCTGCTCTGTGTGTTTCTCTATCAGCCCTCTTCTTCGCAGAATTTGCCTCTCGTGTGCCTGCAACTGGTGGTGCTTATAGTTACCTCTATGCGATTTTAGGAGAATTGCCAGCCTGGATTGCTGGCTGGTTGACCATCATGGAATTCATGACGGCTGTTTCAGGTGTGGCGTCTGGCTGGGCAGCTTACTTTAAGGGATTGCTCAGTAATTATGGTATCTCCATGCCCCAAGCCTTAAATGGAACCTTTAATCCTGAACAGGGAACCTATATCGATCTTTTGCCTATTTTAGTACTGACATTGGTAACGGGATTGGTTTTATTAAATTCTAAGGCAGCTTTGAGATTTAATTCGCTTTTAGTGGTCTTGAAATTCTCAGCTCTCGCCTTATTTATCCTAGTTGGTATTTGGTACATCAAGCCAGAAAATTGGACGAATTTTGCTCCATTCGGTTTTGGTCAACTATATGGTGGAAGTACTGGGATTATGGCAGGTGCATCTTTGATGTTCTTTGGTTTTCTCGGATTTGAGTCTATTTCCATGGCAGTTGATGAAATTCAAAGACCGCAAAAAAATATTCCTCGCGGAATAGTGCTTTCTCTGACAATCGTCACCATTCTCTATGCTTTGGTAACCTTAGTATTGACAGGGATTGTTCACTACAGTAAGCTCAATGTGGACGATGCAATAGCATTTTCATTACGGAGTATAGGTATCGGCTGGGCGGCAAATTATGTTTCGCTTGTAGCCATTCTAACCCTGATAACCGTATGTATCTCCATGACTTATGCTTTGTCTCGGATGATTTATAGCTTAGCTCGTGATGGACTTTTACCTCAAAGTTTCAAACAATTAAGCAAGACTAGTCGCGTTCCTAAAAATGCAACCCTCTTAACAGGAGTTGCTTCAGCCATTGCTGCAGGAGTGTTTCCTCTAGCTAGTATTGCAGCCTTCTTAAATATCTGTACCTTAGCTTATCTCATTTTGCTAGCCTATGGAATAATAAAACTTAGAAAGGATAAGGGTATGCCAAAAGAGGGAGAGTTTAAAACTCCCTTGGTGCCACTTTTGCCAATTCTTTCCATTTTTATCTGTGTTTCCTTTATGCTTCAATATAGTCTAGATACCTGGATTGCCTTTGGCATTGCTCTTCTAGTTGGTCTAGTCATTTACTTTACTTACGGGTTCCGCCATTCAACCCTCGCAGAAGAAGAATAAAAGCTGGGAATTCCCAGCTTTTTTAATCTTTCACATAAGTAAATCCTTCACCCAGAATTTCATGAGCCTCAGTGATGGTGATAAAGGCTTGAGGATCAATTTTGTGAATCATATCCTTCATTTTAACGATTTCGTTTCGACCGACGATACAGTAGATAATTTTTAAGTCCTTTTTGCTGTAGTAGCCTTGACCAGATATAAAGGTAACGCCACGTCCGAGTTCATCGTTAATCTCTTTGGCCAATTGATCAGGATATTGGGTAATAATCATAAATCCTTTACCAGCATAACCTCCTTCGCCTATCAAGTCGATAACACGAGCGATGATAAAGTCAAACAAGAGGGTATAGGTAACTAGACGAAGATCCTGGAAGATAATCAAAATCAACATTAGGATAAAAAAGTCAATCCCAAAGAGCAATTTACCAATCGAAATATTGGTGTATTTGTTGAGGATACGGGCAACGATATCAGAGCCACCAGTGGTTCCACCAGCATTAAAGATAATTCCTAAACCAACCCCCAGTAAGACTCCTGAGACTAAAGCGACAATGATGAGATCCCCTTGCAAGTCGATGTGCAAAGGAATGCGCTCAAAGATTGCTAGCCAAACGGAAAGTGAAATAGATCCTAGAAGGCTGGAGTAGAGGGTCTTAGGTCCAAATATTTTCCAAGCCAGGATAAATAAAGGGATATTAATCAAGAGGTTCATCAATGAGACAGGAATCTTAAAAAGATAGTAGGTAATCAAGGTAATACCTGTCGCCCCTCCCTCAAATAAATGATACGGAACAACAAAGTAGGTAAGACCGAAGGCATAGATAGCAGCTCCAAGAATAATGGTGATAATCGGTTGAAGTTTTCGAATCATGGCTGTTCCTCACTTTTCTATAGATAGATTATACCAAAAATTCAGTTCTTTTCATCGGATCACTTATGATTTTTTATCATTTTTTTGATATAATAAAGGAGAAAATCCCAATCCTATCGAGAAGAATAGAAAGATTGAATTATGACACAAGTAAAAATTGTAACGGACTCTTCTGTTACTATCGAACCAGAAGTAGTTAAAGAATTAAATATCACAGTTGTCCCTCTATCAGTTATGATTGATAGTGTGCTTTATTCGGATGCAGATTTGAAAGAGGGAGAATTCCTTCATCTTATGCAACAAAGTAAGAATCTGCCTAAAACAAGCCAGCCACCTGTAGGAGTCTTTGCTGAGGTCTTTGAAGAACTAGGTAAAGATGGTAGTCAAATTATCGCCATTCACATGTCCCATGCCTTGTCTGGAACTGTTGAAGCTGCTCGCCAAGGGGCAAGTCTCTCAACTGCTGATGTAACGGTTATTGATAGTTCCTTTACAGATCAAGCGATGAAGTTCCAAGTTGTTGAAGCCGCAAAACTTGCTAAAGAGGGTAAAGACTTAGAAACGATCTTAGCTCATGTAGAGGACGTCAAAAATCATACAGAACTCTATATCGGTGTTTCGACGCTAGAAAACTTAGTTAAGGGTGGTCGTATTGGACGTGTGACAGGATTACTAAGCTCACTCTTGAATATTCGTGTAGTAATGCAGATGAAAAACCACGAACTCCAACCAATCGTCAAAGGACGTGGAGCGAAAACTTTCAAAAAGTGGCTTGAGGAATTAACTGAGACTCTTTCCAAAAAATCAGTTGCAGAGATTGGAATTTCCTATGCTGGAACGAACGAATGGGCGAATGAGATGAAGGTATTATTGCAACCTTATGTTGAGAAGCCAATCTCTGTATTGGAAACTGGCTCTATTATTCAAACTCATACTGGAGAGAATGCTTGGGCGATTCTAATTCGCTACAATTCCTAAAAAAATAGAGAAAAAATGGTCAAAATAGTGTTTTTGACTTGACCTATAGCCGATTTTAGGATATGATTATATTTGTTAATTAGAAATTATTTGGAGGATTTGTTAACATGGCAAACAAACAAGATTTGATCGCTAAAGTAGCAGAAGCTACAGAATTGACTAAGAAAGATTCAGCAGCAGCAGTTGACGCTGTATTTGCAGCAGTAACTGAATACCTTGCAGCTGGTGAAAAAGTTCAATTGATCGGTTTCGGTAACTTTGAAGTTCGTGAGCGTGCTGCACGTAAAGGTCGCAACCCACAAACTGGTAAAGAAATCAAAATCGCAGCTTCTAAAGTTCCAGCATTCAAAGCTGGTAAAGCTCTTAAAGACGCTGTTAAATAATGAATTTTCAAAAAGCCTGTCATATCAAGTATTTGAGCTTGTGCGACAGGCTTTTTTTATTTGAGAAGTTGAGTTATGATTCTGTGTAAAAAGAAAAAGGTTCCCATGTATGAGAACCTTCTTTTCATTAGTTTTTAGAAGCTGCTTGGAATTCAGGGTTTTTCCATGCTTCATCAATGATAGCTTGCAATTCTTTAGCAGATGCTTGCATTTTTTGAGTTTCAGCATCGTTCAATGGGATGTTTACTGGACGAACGATACCGTGTGCACCAACAACAGCTGGTTGACCGATAAAGACGTTTTTAACACCGTATTGACCTTCTTGGAAGACTGAAAGTGGAAGTACTGCATTTTCGTCATCAAGGATTGCTTTTGTGATACGAGCAAGTGCCACTGCGATACCGTAGTATGTAGCTCCTTTTTTGTTAATGATTGTGTAGGCAGCGTCACGAACACCTTCGAACAATTCAATCAATTCAGCTTCTTGAACGTTTTGAGTATCTTTAAGGAATTCTTCAAGGTTTACACCAGCGATGTTAGCGTGTGACCAAACCGCAAATTCAGAATCTCCGTGTTCGCCCATGATGTAGGCGTGAACTGAACGAGCATCAACATCCAATTTTTCAGCAAGTGCTTGACGGAAACGTGCTGAGTCAAGTGAAGTACCTGAACCGATAACACGTTCTTTAGGGAATCCAGAGAATTTCCAAGTTGAGTAAGTCAAAACGTCAACTGGGTTAGCTGCAACAAGGAAGATACCATCGAAACCTGATTCAACAACTTGTGTTACGATTGATTTGTTGATTGCCAAGTTTTTACCTACAAGGTCAAGACGAGTTTCACCTGGTTTTTGAGGAGCACCTGCAGTGATAACAACAAGGTCAGCGTCCGCACAGTCAGAGTATTGAGCAGCGTAGATTTTTTTAGGTGAAGTGAAGGCAAGGGCGTGGCTAAGGTCAAGCGCATCACCAACAGCTTTTTCGTGCAATTGTGGAATTTCGATAATTCCAAGCTCTTGTGCAATTCCTTGGTTAACAAGTGCGAAAGCGTAAGATGAACCTACGGCACCGTCACCAACAAGGATCACTTTTTTGTGTTGTTTAGTTGAAGTCATTATCTAAACATCTCCTTCATTTTTTTTAGGGGAATCCCCAGACACTTTCATTCTATCACTTTTAAAAAGCTTTGTCACGAATATTCTATTCGGTTATCGATGTAAACGTTTTAGTGGTTTTCAAAGACTGAAATGAAGGACAAATTATGGTATAATATATCTAATTACTAATAGTGAAATGAGGCATTTATGAATGCAGGATAGAAATTTAGTGAATGTCAATCTGACAAAGGAGATGAAGACCAGCTTTATCGACTACGCCATGAGCGTTATCGTTGCACGGGCCCTTCCTGATGTTCGAGATGGCTTAAAACCTGTTCACCGTCGTATTCTATACGGAATGAATGAACTAGGTGTTACACCAGACAAACCTCATAAAAAGTCAGCCCGTATTACAGGGGATGTTATGGGTAAATACCACCCACACGGAGATTCCTCTATTTACGAAGCCATGGTTCGTATGGCTCAGTGGTGGAGCTACCGTTACATGCTTGTTGATGGGCATGGAAACTTTGGTTCTATGGACGGGGACGGTGCTGCCGCGCAGCGGTACACTGAGGCACGTATGAGCAAGATTGCTCTTGAAATGCTTCGTGATATCAATAAAAACACGGTTGATTTCGCAGATAACTACGATGCTAACGAACGTGAACCCTTGGTTTTGCCTGCTCGTTTTCCAAACCTTTTGGTCAATGGAGCAACGGGTATCGCTGTTGGGATGGCAACCAATATTCCACCTCACAACTTGGGTGAAACCATTGATGCAGTGAAGTTGGTTATGGACAATCCTGAAGTGACGACTAAGGACTTGATGGAAGTCTTGCCTGGTCCAGATTTTCCGACTGGTGCTCTTGTTATGGGGAAATCAGGTATTCATAAGGCTTATGAGACTGGTAAAGGTTCCATTGTCCTTCGTTCTCGTACAGAGATTGAAACCACTAAGACGGGTCGGGAGCGCATCGTTGTAACGGAATTCCCTTATATGGTTAATAAAACCAAGGTGCATGAGCATATTGTTCGCTTGGTTCAGGAAAAACGAATTGAGGGCATTACAGCCGTACGTGATGAGTCCAACCGTGAAGGCGTTCGCTTTGTAATCGAGGTTAAACGCGACGCGTCTGCCAACGTTATCCTTAACAACCTCTTCAAGATGACCCAGATGCAAACCAACTTTGGTTTCAACATGTTGGCGATTCAAAATGGTGTGCCAAAAATCTTGTCCCTTCGTCAAATTTTGGATGCTTATATCGAGCACCAAAAAGAAGTGGTTGTTCGCCGTACTCGTTTTGACAAGGAAAAAGCAGAAGCGCGTGCGCACATCTTAGAAGGTCTTTTAATCGCTCTGGATCACATTGATGAAGTGATTCGTATCATTCGTGCCAGTGAAACAGATGCGGAAGCGCAAGCTGAGTTGATGAGCAAGTTCAAGCTTTCTGAACGTCAAAGTCAAGCTATCCTTGATATGCGTCTTCGTCGTTTGACAGGATTGGAACGTGATAAGATTCAGTCTGAATATGATGAATTAATTGCCTTGATTGCAGATTTGGCTGATATTCTTGCCAAACCTGAGCGCGTGGCGCAAATCATCAAAGAAGAATTGGACGAAGTCAAACGCAAGTTTGGTGACAAGCGTCGTACGGAGTTGATGATCGGAGAAGTCTTAACTCTTGAAGATGAAGATTTGATTGAAGAAACGGATGTTTTGATTACCCTATCTAACAAGGGCTATATCAAACGTCTGGATCAAGGTGAGTTTACTGCTCAAAAACGTGGTGGCCGTGGAGTTCAAGGTACTGGGGTTAAGGATGATGACTTTGTGCGTGAGTTGGTTTCAACTAGCACCCATGATCATCTGCTCTTCTTTACTAATAAAGGACGTGTCTATCGCCTTAAAGGTTATGAAATCCCAGAATATGGTCGTACAGCCAAGGGCTTACCAGTTGTCAATCTTTTGAAGTTGGACGAAGGTGAGAGTATTCAGACCATCATCAACGTTGAGTCTGAACGTAGTGATGATGCTTATCTCTTCTTTACAACTCGTCACGGTATTGTGAAGAGAACCAGTGTCAAAGAATTTGCTAATATTCGTCAAAATGGACTTAAAGCCTTGAATCTCAAGGATGAAGACGAATTGATTAATGTCTTGCTGACAGAAGATGATACGGATATTATCATCGGTACCAAGTTTGGTTATGCTGTTCGCTTTAATCAGTCAGCTGTTCGTGGCATGAGTCGAATTGCCACAGGTGTCCGAGGAGTTAACCTTCGTGAAGGAGATACTGTAGTTGGTGCTAGTGTCATCACTGATCAGGATGAGGTCCTTATCATCACTGAAAAAGGTTATGGTAAACGTACACTTGCTACTGAATACCCTACTAAAGGCCGTGGCGGTAAAGGGATGAAGACAGCCAATGTTGCTGAGAAGAATGGTCCTCTGGCAGGCCTCATCACTGTTAAAGGTGATGAAGACCTGATGATTATCACAGATACAGGGGTCATGATTCGAACAAATGTTGCCAATATTTCACAAACAGGACGCTCAACTATGGGAGTTAAGGTGATGCGTCTAGACCAAGATGCCAAGATTGTGACCTTTACAACGGTTGCTGCGGCAGAAAAAGAAGAAGTTGGGACTGAAATTGAAACAGAAGGTGCAGAATAATGTCTCATAAAAAAACGAAAAATAAAAAGAGTAAGAAAAATAAACGCAGAAATCTATTTATCAATATTTTAGCGGGTTTCTTAATTCTTCTTTCCCTAGCCTTGATTTTTAATTCAAAGATTCGCGATATCTTTTTGGTCTGGAATACCAATAAATACCAAGTCAATCAAGTCACTAAGGAAAATATAGATGAAAATTTAAAATCCGAGGGAAATTTTGATTTTGACTCTGTTAAGTCTATTTCATCTGAAGCTGTATTGGCTTCTCAATGGGATGCCCAAAAGCTTCCAGTTATCGGTGGTATTGCTATTCCTGAAGTAGAAATCAACCTGCCTATTTTCAAAGGTTTGGATAATGTAAACTTGTTCTACGGAGCAGGGACCATGAAACCAGACCAAAAAATGGGAGAAGGCAACTATTCTCTAGCCAGTCACCATATCTTTACTGCTGAAAATGCCAGTCAAATGCTCTTCTCGCCTTTGGTCAATGCCAAAGCAGGTATGAAAATTTACCTGACCGATAAGGATAAAGTTTATACTTATGAGATTACAGAAGTTAAACGTGTTACACCTGACCGTGTAGATGAAATCGAAGATCGTGACGGCGTAAAGGAGATTACTTTGGTTACCTGTGTTGATTATAATGCGACTGAGCGTATAATCGTCAAAGGAATCTTTAAAGAATCAAAAGCTTATTCTGAGACTTCTGAGGATATTTTGAAGGCCTTTAATCAACCGTATAGACAACGTTATTAAGAATGAATGAACCAGTGAAGTGCTATTTCACTGGTTTTTATGTTAACAAATAGGATCAAAATAGTTCTTATGAAAAAGGATAATAAGGCTTAGGATAAAGATTTTTAAGATAAATATTTTAGAATTTTACAGAAAACGCTTTCGAGAAAACAAGAATTATGTTATAATTATCACAAATAAAAGTTTAGGAGTTTTTTATGGTCTCTTCAGAATTTATCTCAAAGATTGAATTTGCTTGCAAGAAGAAAGAAAGTCTTTATAGCCAAAGCAAGTTTAAGTATGCGATTCGTTCCATGTTTGCAGGTGCTTTTATGACATTTAGTACGGCTGCAGGCGCAGTTGGGGCTGACTTGATTAATAAGATCGCTCCAGGTAGTGGACGTTTTCTCTTCCCATTTGTTTTTGCTTGGGGATTGGCCTACATTGTTTTCTTGAATGCTGAGCTGGTAACTTCAAATATGATGTTTTTGACAGCTGGTAGTTTCTTGAAAAAAATTTCATGGAGAAAAACAGCTGAGATTTTACTTTACTGTACCTTGTTCAACCTTATCGGAGCTTTGATAGCAGGTTGGGGCTTTGCCCACTCAGCAGCCTATGCAAATCTAACACATGATAGCTTCATTTCAGGGGTTGTAGAGATGAAGTTAAGCCGTTCCAATGAGCTAGTCTTGCTTGAAGGTATTTTAGCCAATATCTTTGTAAACATTGCCATTCTTTCATTTGTTTTGGTGAAAGACGGAGGCGCCAAACTTTGGCTTGTCTTATCAGCAATTTACATGTTTGTATTCTTAACAAACGAACACATTGCTGCGAACTTTGCTTCTTTTGCGATTGTTAAGTTCAGCGTTGCAGCAGATTCAATTGCTAACTTTGACATACCTAATATTCTTCGTCACTGGGGTGTAACCTTTGTCGGAAACTTTATCGGAGGAGGTCTCTTGATGGGCTTGCCATACGCTTTCCTCAATAAAAACGAAGATACTTATGTCGATTAAAAAACGGGCACGAGTGAATCGTGCTTTTTTGTTTGATGTGTAAGACTAGTCATAGTTGTTCCTTATATCAAAATATAGAAAAACGGTATTGGAAAAGACTAGCACAAGATGATACAATATCCCTAATGAAGCTATTTGGAGGTCGTCATATGACTCGTGATTTTAAATTTGAAACCCTACAATTACATGCTGGGCAAGTAGTTGATCCAGCAACTAAGTCTCGTGCAGTACCGATTTATCAAACAACATCCTTCGTTTTTGATGACACGCAAGAAGGTGCCGATTTGTTTGCCTTGAGAAAACCAGGGAACATTTATACTCGTATCACAAACCCTACAACAGCAGCCTTTGAGGAAAGAATTGCAGCTCTTGAAGGTGGTGTTGGAGCACTAGCGACAGCATCAGGGATGGCTGCTGTAACCTACACTATTTTGGCGCTTGCTCACGCAGGTGACCATGTGGTGGCAGCGTCAACTATTTACGGAGGGACCTTCAACCTCTTGAAAGAAACCCTTCCTCGTTATGGGATCACAACAACCTTTGTAGATGTGGATAATTTAGAGGAAGTGGAAGCAGCTATCAATGACAATACCAAGCTTGTCTTGATTGAAACCTTGGGGAATCCCTTGATTAACATTCCTGACTTGGAAAAATTGGCAGAGATTGCGCATAAACACCAGATTCCTCTCGTTTCGGACAATACTTTTGCCACACCATATTTGATTAACGTCTTCTCTCACGGTGTAGATATTGCCATTCACTCAGCAACTAAGTTTATCGGTGGGCATGGTACGACTATTGGAGGAGTGATTGTCGATAGTGGTCGTTTTGACTGGGCAGCTTCAGGGAAATTCCCTCAATTTGTTGAGGAAGACCCAAGTTACCACAACTTGAGCTATACTCGTGATGTGGGTGCAGCAGCCTTTATTATCGCTGTTCGTGTTCAATTGCTCCGTGATACAGGTGCTGCCTTGTCACCATTTAATGCCTTTCTCTTGCTCCAAGGGCTTGAAACTCTCTCTCTTCGTGTTGAACGTCACGTGCAAAATGCAGAGAAAATTGTTGATTTCCTTGTCAATCATCCTAAGGTAGAGAAGGTAAATTATCCAAAACTTGCTGACAGTCCTTACCGTGCCTTGGCTGAGAAATATTTGCCAAAAGGTGTGGGTTCAATCTTTACCTTCCATGTTAAAGGCGGAGAGGCAGAAGCTCGCAAGGTAATTGATAATTTGGAAATCTTCTCTGACCTTGCAAACGTGGCAGATGCCAAATCTCTTGTTGTCCATCCTGCGACAACCACTCACGGTCAGTTGTCAGAAAAAGATCTAGAAGCAGCAGGTGTCACACCAAACCAAATCCGCTTGTCTATCGGTCTTGAAAATGTAGAGGATTTGATTGAAGATTTGCGCTTGGCTTTGGAAAAAATTTAAAGTAACAGATATAAACAGTGGGTTTCGACTCACTGTTTTTGATTTTCCCTCAGGCATGATATAATGGTTACAGAAGTCTAGAAAGAGGAAAGTTATGAACGAAATCAAATGTCCCAACTGTGGGGAAGTCTTTACAGTAAATGAGAGCCAGTATGCCGAACTCTTATCCCAAGTGAGAACGGCTGAGTTTGATAAGGAACTGCACGATCGAATGAAGCAGGAGCTGGCCTTAGCTGAGCAAAAGGCCATGAATGAGCAACAGACTAAACTGGCTCAGAAGGATCAAGAAATTGCGCAATTACAGAGTCAAATCCAAAACTTTGATACAGAGAAAGAGTTAGCTAAGAAAGAAGTTGAGCAGACAAGTCATCAGGCTTTATTGGCAAAGGACAAGGAAGTACAGGCCTTGGAAAACCAATTGGCTACCTTGCGTTTAGAGCATGAAAATCAACTGCAAAAGACCCTTTCTGACTTAGAAAAAGAACGCGATCAGGTCAAAAATCAGCTCCTCTTGCAGGAAAAGGAAAATGAGTTATCTTTGGCTTCTGTTAAGAAAAATTACGAAGCTCAGCTCAAGGCAGCTAGTGAACAGGTCGAGTTCTATAAGAATTTCAAAGCCCAACAATCCACAAAAGCTATCGGGGAAAGTTTGGAACAGTATGCAGAGAGTGAGTTTAACAAGGTTCGTAGTTTTGCCTTTCCAAATGCCTACTTTGAGAAGGATAACAAGGTCTCTGCGCGTGGGTCTAAGGGGGACTTTATCTTCCGTGATTTTGATGAAAATGGTCTAGAATTCATTTCCATTATGTTTGAGATGAAAAATGAAGCGGATGGGACTGAGAAGAAGCACAAGAATGTAGATTTTTACAAAGAATTGGACAAGGATCGTCGGGAGAAGAACTGTGAATATGCCGTTTTGGTGACTATGTTAGAAGCAGATAATGACTACTTTAACACAGGGATTGTTGACGTCAGTCACGAGTATGAAAAGATGTATGTGGTTCGTCCTCAGTTCTTTATTCAGTTGATTGGTCTCTTGCGTAATGCTGCGCTTAATTCCCTAAAATACAAGCAAGAGTTGGCACTTGTCCGTGAACAAAACATTGATATCACTCACTTTGAGGAAGATTTGGATGCCTTTAAACTAGCTTTTGCTAAAAACTACAACTCTGCTTCAACCAACTTTGGTAAAGCAATTGATGAAATCGACAAAGCCATCAAACGCATGGAAGAGGTCAAAAAGTTCCTAACCACATCTGAAAATCAACTTCGTCTTGCAAATAATAAACTGGAAGATGTTTCAGTTAAAAAATTGACCCGAAAAAATCCAACTATGAAAGCGAAGTTCGAAGCGCTGAAGGGGGAGTAGTATTACCTTAGAAACAGGAATTCCTATGAAAAAATCTTTGAAATTCTCGGAAATTTATATTGCTTATTTACCATTAGTTGTATTTTTTCTTAACCTCCTATATGGTCTTTTAAATATTGAAGGCGTAGGCGATACTGACTCAAGATATAATTTATTCTTTGCTATTTTTGGATTTATTCCAACTATATTCGGTTATGGAATTAGTTTTTTGGCTAATCTTCTGGTGGGGATATCTTATGTGCGAAAAGCAAAAAATGAATCGAAACGCATCATTGCTTTTCTATTGCTTGGAAATATTTTTTTAGCAATTTTTCTGATGTTTTTGCTAAGATTTAAAATGATTGTTTCTTTTGACTTTATAAAAGATATTGACCTTTGGAGTTTCATTTTTTCATTATTTTTATTTCCGTATTTAGATTGGATTTTTCAAAAGGAAGACTATAATCCAAAATTAAGTCGTAAGTTACTTATTCTATTTTTGATTGGGATTTTTTCTCCACTTATAGGAAATACAATTCAAACCCACTTTAGAAATAATGCTAAAGTTCAACAATTAAAAGAGTTTTATTCTTCTAGGGGAATGAATTATGATGTTGCTCTTAAAAGCGTAGAAATAGATAGTAACGTTTCAGATATTAGTATTTTTGAAGTATCGGATAATGGAATGACTATCCAAGTAGGTGCTAAGTACATTCGTCAAAAATTAACACAGGTCAGTTTCATTAATGAGAATTATGGTTTTAAAGAATTCTTGAGGCTTTCTGCATCAAGCCAAGAAGCTCAGACAGTTCTGAATGATTTTAAATCAGCTGTAGAAAGTGCAATACAAAAGAAAGGATATGATTTAGTAGTTATTGATGATAAAGAACAGCCATTAGCTAGCCCTGGTTTTAAAATATCAAATTCATATAGGATAACTCCTTTAATAAAAGAAAAGGCTCTTCAAAATCAAAATTCATTCAGTAAAGAAAAACAAGCTTTTAGAGGATATGCGACTCTTTCTGTTAAAGACTTTATGAAGGAGGGAGCACTTTGCTTGCATTTAACACTTAGCAAAAGTAACCTATTGGAACTGGGAGATATTGATTTTTCAAGCTTTCCAGATGTATATTACAACATAAATGCTGACTACTTTTTGGTTGTTAATGGAAAATATAAACAGCTTGAAAAGGATGATAATTTTGAATATATTTTACCAATTGAGTCGGGTAAACCATTTTACTCTGAGGATTTATATGATATTAAAAAAATTGATTTAAACAATGAGGAATAGAAGTGAAAGGGAAATCAGAAAGCAACACATGAACGGTATTATCAATTTAAAAAAAGAAGCAGGGATGACTTCGCATGATGCGGTTTTTAAGCTGCGTAAGATTTTGGGAACCAAGAAAATTGGTCATGGTGGGACCTTGGATCCAGATGTGGTGGGTGTTTTGCCTATTGCAGTTGGCAAGGCGACCCGCATGGTCGAATTTATGCAGGATGAGGGCAAGGTCTATGAGGGGGAAATCACTCTCGGCTATTCAACGACGACCGAGGATGCAAGTGGAGAAGTGGTCGCAGAGACACCTGTTTTGTCGCCCTTGGATGAAACCATTGTCTATGAAGCGATTGCTAGTCTGACTGGGCCTATCACTCAGATTCCACCGATGTACTCGGCTGTCAAGGTCAATGGTCGCAAGCTCTATGAGTATGCGCGTGCTGGTCAGGAAGTGGAGCGTCCAGAACGTCAGGTGACCATTTATCAATTTGAGCGGACAAGTCCGATTTCTTATGAGAGCGAACTTGCGCGTTTTACCTTTCGTGTGAAATGCAGTAAGGGGACTTATATCCGTACCTTATCGGTTGATTTAGGTGAGAAGCTGGGTTATGCGGCCCATATGTCCCATTTGACTCGGACTAGTGCAGCAGGTTTGCAACTTGAGGATGCTCTTACCTTGGACGAAATTGCTGCAAAAGTGGAGGCTGGTCAACTGGACTTTCTCCATCCTCTTGAGATTGGTACAGGGGACCTTGTCAAAGTTTTCCTAACTCCAGAACAAGCTACAGAAGTGCGCTTTGGTCGTTTTATCGAGCTAGACCAAACAGACCAGGAATTGGCTGCCTTTGAAGGAGATACATTGCTAGCTATTCTAGAAAAAAGGGGCAATCTATACAAGCCAAGAAAGGTTTTTAGCTAGTTTAACTGGAGTGTGGGAAGGATTTGTTTCCCCTAGGCTATCCAAATCAGACTATAAATTTTGCAAAAAATATGATAGAATAGACGACGGATAAAAAAACGGAGGATAGCATGCAAAATAGACCAATCATTATCGGAGTGACAGGTGGTTCTGGTGGTGGTAAGACCAGTGTTTCAAGAGCCATTTTATCTCACTTTCCTGATGAAAAGATTTCCATGATTGAGCATGATTCATACTACAAGGATCAGTCTCATTTGACCTTTGAAGAGCGTGTCAAAACCAACTACGACCATCCATTTGCCTTTGATACAGACTTGATGATCGAGCAGATTAAGGAATTGTTGGCAGGGCGCCCAGTGGACATTCCAACTTATGACTATACAGCGCATACACGGAGTAGCAAGACCTATCGTCAGGAGCCTCAGGATGTCTTTATCGTTGAGGGGATTTTGGTCTTGGAGGACAAGCGTCTGCGCGATTTGATGGATATCAAGATTTTTGTGGATACAGATGATGATGTGCGTATTATTCGTCGTATCAAGCGAGATATGGAGGAGCGTGGCCGTAGCTTGGATAGCGTGATTGACCAATATCTAGGTGTGGTAAAACCTATGTACCACCAGTTTATTGAGCCGACCAAGCGTTATGCTGATATCGTCATTCCAGAAGGGGTCAGCAATACAGTTGCTATCGACCTTTTGACCACCAAGATTGCAAAGATTTTGGAAGAAGCGCGAAACAGTAAATAATCAGATGAGGAGGCCTAGCCTCCTTTTTCTATTTTTCCTTTAGTTTCAGTAGGAAAAAGGTGATTTTTAAGCATGTTTTTGGTATAATAATACCCATGGAAAAGCAAGAAAATGAATAGTAGGTGGAGATGGAAAAGTATTTATCGGTAACAACTTTGACCAAGTATCTGAAAATGAAATTCGATAAAGACCCTTACTTGGAACGGGTCTATTTAACTGGTCAAGTTTCCAACTTTCGTAAACGACCTACTCACCAATATTTCTCCTTAAAAGATGACCATGCGGTCATTCAAGCGACCATCTGGTCAGGGATCTATCAGAAATTAGGTTTCGACTTGGAAGAGGGTATGAAGATTAATGTGATTGGGCGTGTGCAGGTCTATGAACCCAGTGGGAGCTACTCTATCATCATTGAAAAGGCTGAGCCTGATGGGGTTGGGGCGCTCGCGATTCAGTTTGAACAACTCAAGAAGAAACTGACAGAAGAAGGCCTGTTTCAAGAACGCTTCAAGCAACCTCTTCCCCAGTTTTCTAAGCGAATTGGTGTAGTAACCAGTCGCAGTGGAGCCGTTATTCGAGATATTATCACGACCGTCAGCAGGCGTTTTCCTGGTGTTGATATCCTTCTCTATCCGACCAAGGTGCAAGGTGATGGAGCTGCTGAGGAAATTGCTCGAAATATTGCGCGTGCCAATCAACGTGAGGACCTAGATGTTCTCATCATTGGTCGTGGTGGTGGTTCCATCGAGGATCTCTGGGCCTTTAACGAAGAAATTGTGGTACGGGCTATTTCTGAATCCCGTTTACCCATCATCTCTAGTGTTGGGCATGAGACAGATGTGACCTTGGCGGATTTTGTGGCAGATAGACGGGCTGCTACGCCAACAGCTGCTGCTGAACTGGCAACACCTGTAACCAAGTTGGATCTCTTGACCCATTTGCAAAATCAAGAAAAACGGATGGCAACAGCAGTCCGAAATGTCCTGTCAAGAAAAAAAGAAGCTCTGAAAAAATGCAGTCAGTCAGTCATCTTTAGACAGCCAGAGCGCTTGTACGATGGTTATTTACAACGATTAGATCAACTACAACTACGATTAAAACAAAGTTTGCGAACACGGATTTCTGATAATAAACAGCTAGTCCAAGCAAGGACGCATCAACTAGTCCAATTATCACCTATAACCAAAATCCAGCGTTATCAAGACCGTTTAGGTCAGTTGGACAAGCTCCTACGTAGCCAAATGGCGCTTGTTTATGATGCTAAGGTTGCTGAGGTGAAAAGACTTTCAGAAGCCCTGCTGATGTTGGATACCAGTCGAATCGTGGCGCGTGGTTATGCTATTGTCAAAAAAGAAGATTCAGTAGTCGATTCTGTTGAGAAGTTGAAGAAAAAAGACCAAGTGACGCTTTTGATGCGAGATGGTCAAGTAGAATTAGAGGTTAAAGATGTCAAAACAAAAGAAATTTGAGGAAAATCTAGCAGAACTGGAGACCATTGTCCAAAGTTTGGAAAATGGTGAAATTGCTTTGGAAGATGCAATTGCTGCCTTTCAAAAGGGCATGGTCTTGTCAAAAGAGCTCCAAGCTACGCTGGACAAGGCTGAAAAGACCTTGGTTAAGGTCATGCAAGAAGACGGAACAGAAAGTGATTTCGAATGAAGAAGCAAGAAAAATTAGCTCTTGTCGAGTCGGCTTTGGAAAATTTTTATGGAGACCAGCAGTTTGCATCTAGTTTACGAGAAGCTGTTCTCTATTCCATTCATGCTGGTGGTAAGAGAATTCGGCCTTTTCTCTTGCTAGAGGTTCTGGAAGCCTTGCAAGTAGTTATCCAACCAGCACATGCTCAAGTAGCCGCGGCCTTGGAAATGATTCATACAGGGAGCTTGATTCACGATGATCTTCCTGCCATGGATGATGATGATTACCGTCGTGGTCGGTTGACCAATCATAAGAAATTTGGCGAAGCGATGGCAATATTGGCAGGAGATGCTTTGTTCTTAGATCCCTATGCCTTGATAGCGCAGGCGGATTTGCCAAGTCAGATCAAGGTGGATTTGATTGCCAACTTATCCCTTGCTTCAGGAAGTCTAGGAATGGTGGCAGGGCAGGTTTTGGACATGGAGGGCGAACACCAGCATTTGTCCTTGGAAGAACTTCAGACCATTCATGCCAATAAGACTGGGAAATTACTAGCTTATCCTTTCCAAGCAGCAGCTATTATAGCTGAATTGGCGCCTGAAATCCAAGCAAAATTGAAAACGGTTGGTGAATTGATTGGGCTGGCCTTTCAAGTTCGAGATGATGTGCTGGATGTGACAGCTAGTTTTGAGGAAATCGGCAAGACTCCACAAAAGGATTTGCAGGCTGAAAAATCAACCTATCCAGCCTTGTTGGGCTTGGAAGAGGCCATTGCATTTTGTAACCAAACCTTGGATCAAGCTAATGCCAAGTTAGAAGAAATTGCCCAGCAAGTCAGCTTTGAAACAGCGCCGATTGTGAAAGTAGTAGAAAGTTTGAGAATCAATGGCTAAGGAAAGAGTGGATGTACTAGCTTATAAACAGGGCTTGTTTGAAACGCGAGAACAGGCCAAGCGCGGTGTCATGGCAGGTCTAGTCGTAGCAGTCCTTAATGGAGAACGCTTTGACAAACCAGGAGAGAAAATCCCAGATGACACTGAGCTAAAACTCAAGGGTGAAAAACTCAAGTATGTCAGTCGAGGTGGTCTAAAACTAGAGAAGGCCTTGCAGGTCTTTGATTTGTCAGTGGAGGGAGCAACCACGATTGATATTGGGGCTTCCACTGGAGGATTTACTGATGTCATGTTGCAAAATGGTGCTGAGTTGGTCTTTGCAGTTGATGTTGGTACCAATCAGTTGGCTTGGAAATTGCGTCAAGACCCGCGGGTTGTCAGCATGGAGCAGTTTAATTTTCGTTATGCTGAAAAGACTGATTTTGAGCAGGAACCGAGCTTTGCCAGTATTGATGTGAGTTTCATTTCCCTCAGTTTGATTTTACCTGCCTTGCACCGCGTCTTGGCTGATCAAGGTCAGGTGGTAGCTCTGGTTAAGCCCCAGTTTGAAGCAGGTCGTGAGCAGATTGGAAAGAATGGAATCATTCGAGATGCTAAGGTTCATCAATCTGTCCTTGAATCTGTCACTGCTATGGCAGTTGAGCAAGGTTTTTCAGTGCTTGGATTAGACTATTCACCAATCCAAGGTGGACATGGAAATATCGAATTTCTGGCATATTTGAAAAAGGAAGAGGGAGCAAGTAATCAAGTTGCCCCTGAAATAGAAAAAGTTGTAGAGAGAGCACATAGAGAATTTAAAGATGAATAAAAAAGAGAGACTTGAAAAAATTAGAAGATTTGTTACGGATTATCAAATCGGGACTCAGGAAGAAATTGTTGAGCATTTGAAGGAAGCAGGTATTTCTGCTACTCAAGCCACTGTCTCAAGGGACATCAAGGAGCTTGGGATTGTTAAAATTCCTTTGAAGAACAACACCTATATCTATGAGTTGCCAAAATCAATCGTCAAGAGTTTGCAATTGGCTGAGGACAATATTGTGAGTTCTGAGTTAATGGGAAATATGATTAACCTTGCTGTCATTCCTGGAAATACTATTTTTGTGAAGAGTCAGTTGGTTGAAGCATTTTCTGAACAGATTTTTAGCTGTCTAGCTGATGATGATTCTATCTTAATTGTAGCTAGAACAGCAGAGGCAGCTGAGGAAATTGTTGAACAAGTCAAAAAATGGTAGGTCAGTATGTTACTTGAAATTTCGATAAAAAACTTTGCCATTATTGAGGCGATTTCGCTCAATTTTGAAAAGGGTATGACTGTTTTAACCGGGGAAACGGGTGCTGGAAAGTCTATCATTATCGACGCTATGAATCTCATGTTGGGGGCTCGTGCAACGACAGACGTTATTCGTCACGGTGCTCCTAAGGCAGAGATTGAGGGGCTTTTCTCAGTTGAAAATAGTCGCCTTTTACAGGAACTTTTTGATGAGCAAGGTTTGGAAATGGGTGATGAGATTATCATCCGCCGGGAAATTTTGCAAAATGGTCGTAGTGTTAGTCGCGTGAATGGCCAGATGGTCAATCTTTCTGTCTTGCGTGCTATTGGGCAACATCTTGTGGATATCCATGGTCAGCATGACCAAGAGGAGTTAATGCGTCCTCAACTGCACATCCAGATGTTGGATGAGTTTGGTGATGCTGCTTTCTTGGACTTGAAGGAGACCTATCAGACGAGCTTTGATGCCTATCGCAAAATGCGCAAGCAGGTTTTGGAAGTCAAGAAAAACCAACAGGAACACAAGGCTCGTATTGAGATGTTGGAATTTCAAATGGCAGAGATTGAGGCAGCAAACTTACAGGCTGGTGAAGACTTGGCTCTCAACCAAGAACGAGATAAACTCCTCAATCATAAGAATATTGCTGATACGCTAACCAATGCCTACAGTATGCTGGACAATGAGGAATTCTCCAGTCTTGCTAATGTCCGTTCAGCCATGAATGACATGGAAAGTGTCGAAGAGTATGACCCTGAATACCGTGAAATTTCAAGTTCTCTATCAGAAACCTACTATGTTTTAGAAGATATTACAAAGCGTTTGGAAGATATTATTGAGGACTTGGATTTTGATGGCAATCGCCTTATGCAGGTTGAGAATCGCTTAGACCTTATAAATACTATTACCCGCAAGTACGGTGGAACTGTGGACGACGTTTTGCTTTATTTTGCCAAGATTACGGAAGAGTACAATCTCTTGACAGGTAATAATCTTTCTTCCGAAGACATGGAAGCAGAGCTCAAGAAATTGGAAGTTAAACTTGTCGATTTGGCAGGGCAGCTTGCATCAGCTCGCCATGACTTGGCCCAGCAGCTTGAAGCTGAGATTAAGCAAGAATTGCAAGACCTCTATATGGAGAAGGCACAATTCCAGGTTCGCTTTAGTAAGGGTAAATTTAGTCGTGAGGGGAATGAAACAGTTGAATTTTACATTTCCACCAACCCTGGTGAAGACTTTAAGCCTTTGGTTAAGGTTGCGTCTGGTGGGGAATTATCCCGTCTCATGCTAGCTATCAAGTCAGCCTTTTCTCGTAAGGAAGGAAAGACCAGTATTGTCTTTGATGAGGTGGATACGGGAGTTTCAGGTCGTGTAGCCCAGGCCATTGCGCAAAAGATTCATAAGATTGGTCAGCATGGCCAAGTCTTAGCAATCTCTCACTTACCTCAAGTAATTGCGATCGCGGATTATCAATTCTTTATTGAGAAGATTAGCGATGAGCATTCAACTGTTTCCACAGTTCGTTTGCTTACCCTTGAAGAACGAGTAGAGGAAGTAGCTAAGATGTTGGCTGGGGAAAATGTAACCGAAGCTGCCCTTACCCAAGCCAGAGAATTATTGCAAACGAGGATGAAATAAATGACAGACTATTATGTAATTGGAGATGTTCACGGGAAAGCAGGTATGTTAGAAGATCTGCTCAAAACCTGGGATGGTCAAACTCAGTTGCTCTTTCTAGGGGATTTGATTGACCGTGGTGAAGACAGTCGCCGTGTTCTAGAAATGGTCAAGGATTTGGTCGACAATCATGGAGCTATCTGTCTATCAGGAAACCATGAGTATATGTTTCTGACTTGGCTCGATGATCCAGAAGAAAGCTATGACCATTATCGTCGCAATGGTGGAGATACAACTATTAACTCAATCCTAGGTCGTCCCTTGGATGCACCAGTTGATGGCGTAGAAGATGCCAAGCGCGTTGCGACTGAAGCAGCAGACTTGGTCGAATTTATTCGTCAAATGCCATTTGTAGTAGAGACAGACAAGTATATCTTTGTTCATGCGGGTATTGACTTGACCTTGGATGATTGGCATGAAACAACAGATTACAAGAAAGTCTGGCTCAGAAAGCCATTCCACGAAGCCGAAAATCATACTGGGAAAACCATTGTCTTTGGGCATACACCAGTTTATGGCTTACTGAAGCAAGACCGAGGTACAGCTGAGCTTTGGATAACAGAGGATGGCAAGATTGGCATGGATGGAGGAGCTGTCTATGGTGGTGTCCTTCATGGGATCGTCTTTACAGACCAAGGAATGACAGAACACCACTTTATCGAAAATGATGGCTTTATTGCCGAAGATTAGTACTCCTAGCAGGGTATGGTCTTGTCAAAATGTTAAAAACAATTTATAATTAATAGATACCCTGAAAGGAAGAGCATCATGAACTTAGAAGATTTGAAAAAACGACAGGAGAAGATTCGGAACTTCTCTATTATCGCCCATATTGACCATGGGAAATCAACCCTAGCAGACCGCATTTTGGAAAAGACGGAGACGGTTTCTAGTCGTGAAATGCAAGCCCAACTTCTGGATAGTATGGATCTTGAGCGTGAACGTGGGATTACCATTAAACTCAATGCCATTGAGCTTAATTACACTGCGAAAGATGGTGAGACCTATATTTTCCACTTGATTGACACGCCAGGGCACGTGGACTTTACCTATGAAGTGTCGCGTTCGCTAGCTGCCTGTGAAGGAGCGATTTTGGTGGTTGATGCGGCCCAAGGGATTGAGGCGCAAACTCTTGCTAACGTTTATCTAGCCTTGGACAATGATTTGGAAATCTTGCCCGTCATTAACAAGATTGACCTTCCAGCAGCTGATCCAGAGCGTGTGCGTACAGAGATTGAGGATGTCATTGGACTAGATGCCAGCGAAGCGGTCCTGGCTTCAGCAAAAGCTGGTATTGGAATTGAAGAAATTCTTGAGCAAATCGTAGAGAAAGTTCCCGCACCAACTGGTGATGTAACGGCGCCACTCAAAGCATTGATTTTCGACTCCGTTTACGATGCTTATCGAGGGGTTATCCTTCAAGTGCGTGTCATGGATGGAGTTGTCAAACCTGGCGATAAGATTCAGCTCATGAGCAATGGCAAGACCTTTGATGTGACTGAGGTGGGAATTTTCACACCGAAAGCAGTTGGTCGTGATTTCCTTGCGACTGGTGATGTTGGTTATATTGCGGCTTCCATCAAGACGGTTCAAGATACGCGTGTTGGTGATACAGTGACCCTAGCAAGCAATCCTGCCGCAGAACCGCTAGATGGATACAAGCAGATGAATCCTATGGTCTTTGCGGGTCTTTATCCAATCGAATCAAACAAGTACAATGACCTTCGTGAAGCCCTTGAAAAGTTGCAGCTCAACGATGCCAGCCTGCAGTTTGAACCAGAAACATCTCAGGCCCTTGGATTTGGTTTCCGTTGTGGATTCCTTGGACTTCTCCATATGGATGTTATCCAGGAACGTTTGGAGCGTGAGTTCAACATTGACCTTATCATGACAGCTCCGTCTGTTATTTACAAGGTTAACCAAACTGACGGTGAGTCTATGGATGTGTCTAACCCCTCTGAATTTCCAGATCCGACTAAGATCGCGACCATTGAAGAACCGTATGTCAAGGCGCAAATCATGGTACCGCAGGAGTTTGTCGGAGCGGTTATGGAACTAGCTCAGCGTAAGCGTGGGGACTTTGTGACCATGGACTATATTGATGATAATCGTGTCAATGTTATCTATCAAATTCCACTTGCTGAAATTGTCTTTGACTTCTTTGATAAGCTCAAGTCTTCGACGCGTGGTTATGCAAGTTTTGACTACGAATTGTCAGAGTATCGTCCGTCTAAGCTAGTCAAAATGGATATCCTTCTCAATGGTGATAAGGTCGATGCCCTCAGCTTTATCGTTCACAAGGACTTTGCCTACGAACGTGGGAAACTCATTGTTGATAAGCTCAAGAAAATCATCCCTCGTCAACAATTTGAGGTACCAATCCAAGCAGCTATTGGGCACAAAATCGTGGCTCGTACTGATATCAAGGCTCTTCGTAAGAACGTACTTGCCAAATGTTATGGTGGTGACGTTTCTCGTAAACGCAAACTCCTTGAAAAACAAAAAGCTGGTAAGAAACGCATGAAAGCCATTGGATCAGTAGAAGTCCCACAAGAAGCCTTCCTTAGCGTCTTAAGCATGGATGAAGAATAGAAATAAAAAATAAAACTCTTGAAGATTTTTCAAGAGTTTTTGCTTTAAATGAGAGCTATAAAATCGGAAACTAACAGAATCGATTAGGTTAGAATTTGACAGAAGTCCTTATTTTTCTTATAATGCAGATGGAAAGGTGGTAGGATGAAAAAATTATTAATTTTAGGTACTGTAGTTACTGCTAGTGTTTTTCTAGCTTCATGCTCCAATAATTCGCAAACAGCAACCGAAGAAAGTTCGACTGCAGTTGTTAGTTCTTCTAGCAGTCAGGAAACAAGTAGTTCTAGTTCTGCTGTTTCTGAAGCGAAAAAGGAAGAGACGCAAATCATCGGTTCGAATGAATATGGTTTTGTCAAGGTACCCAAATCATGGGTTCAATTCCATGAAGTAGAAGGTGGAAATGATATACAGTATAGTGATGGAACAGATATCAACATTGTTACGCTGAATACCTTTAAGGCTGAGCAGTTTAATATCAGCGAAGAAGAGTATGCTAAACTGGATGTTGTGACAGTCTCATCTAGTATTTTAACTTCCAAAGAACAAAGCTCTGATTTCAGTAAGGTTTGGGGCTCCAAATCGACCATTGGAGGTTATGAAGCCTATGTTGTCAATGCAATTGCTAAGTCAGGGAAATACCTCGTTACCTGGGTTTTCCGATCAAATGATGGTAAAATCCGCTATGTTTCACTTGAAGGGGATGGGGAAACTTTAAAAACAATCTTACCGATGGTTGAAAGTAGCTGGTCAACTACTAAATCTGAATAAATGAAAAAAGAAGATTCTTGGTCTTCTTTTTATTTTTTTTACGAATAGATAGATGAGTAGAAAAAGAAATGGAGTTGTATATGAAGATCACAAACTATGAGATTTACAAATTGAGAAAAGCTGGGCTGAGCAATCAACAAATTTTAACTGTTCTTGAATATGACGAGACTGTAGATCAGGAGCTCTTGCTAGGTGATATTGCAGAAATTTCAGGATGCCGTAATCCTGCGGTCTTTATGGAACGTTATTTCCAGATAGATGATGCACAGTTGGAGAAGGAGTTTCAGAAATTTCCATCCTTCTCGATTCTTGATGACTGTTATCCTTGGGATCTGAGTGAGATTTATGATGCTCCAGCGCTCTTGTTTTATAAAGGAAATCTAGACCTGTTGAAATTTCCAAAGGTTGCTGTTGTAGGGAGTCGTTCATGTTATAGTCAGGGAGCAAAGTCGGTTCAGAAAGTCATTCAAGGTTTGGAAAACGAGTTAATCGTGGTCAGTGGTTTAGCCAAAGGGATTGATACGGCTGCTCATATGGCTGCACTTCAGAATGGAGGAAGAACGATTGCCGTCATTGGAACAGGATTGGATGTTTTTTATCCCCGAGCCAATAAACGTTTGCAGGAACACATTGGCAATCACCATTTGGTACTTAGCGAGTACGGACCTGGTGAAGAGCCCTTGAAATTTCACTTTCCAGCTCGTAATCGCATCATTGCTGGACTGTGCCGTGGCGTTATTGTAGCAGAGGCAAGAATGCGTTCAGGGAGTCTCATCACCTGTGAGCGTGCTATGGAGGAAGGGCGTGATGTTTTTGCCATTCCGGGAAACATTTTAGACGGCCATTCAGATGGCTGTCACCACCTGATCCAAGAGGGAGCAAAGCTGATTAGCAGTGGTCAAGATGTGTTGGCTGAGTTTGAATTTTAAGGAGAAATTTGTTCACTCAGATAAACTTTTCTTCTATATATAGGACTTAGGTCTTGACAGCTATAGAAAAATGGTTTACACTTTATAAAGTTTATTACTTTGAAAAGGTGTGATAGTGTGGCTACGGCAACAAAGAAGAAAAAATCAACAGTTAAAAAAAATCTAGTCATCGTAGAGTCGCCTGCTAAGGCGAAAACGATTGAGAAATATCTAGGCAGAAATTACAAGGTTTTAGCCAGTGTCGGGCATATCCGTGATTTGAAGAAATCCAGTATGTCAGTCGACATTGAAAATAACTATGAACCGCAGTATATCAATATCCGAGGCAAAGGCCCTCTCATCAATGATCTGAAAAAAGAAGCCAAAAAGGCCAATAAAGTCTTTCTGGCGAGTGACCCGGACCGTGAAGGAGAAGCAATTTCCTGGCATTTGGCTCATATCCTTGATTTGGATGAGAATGATGCCAACCGTGTGGTCTTTAATGAAATCACCAAGGACGCAGTGAAAAATGCTTTTAAAGAACCTCGCAAGATTGATATGGACTTGGTTGACGCCCAACAAGCTCGTCGTGTCTTGGACCGCTTGGTAGGGTATTCGATTTCGCCTATTTTGTGGAAAAAGGTCAAGAAGGGCTTATCAGCAGGACGCGTGCAGTCGGTTGCCCTTAAGCTCATCATTGACCGTGAAAATGAAATCAATGCCTTCCAACCAGAAGAATACTGGACAATTGATGGTGTCTTTAAGAAGGGAACCAAACAATTTCAAGCTTCTTTCTATGGTATGAATGGCAAAAAGATGAAATTGACCACTAATGAAGAAGTCAAAGAAGTCTTGTCCTATTTGACTAGCAAAGATTTCACAGTAGAACAGGTAGATAAGAAAGAACGCAAACGCAATGCGCCCCTACCGTATACAACTTCAACCATGCAGATGGATGCTGCTAACAAAATCAATTTCCGTACTCGAAAGACCATGATGGTGGCTCAACAGCTCTATGAAGGGATCAATATCGGATCAGGTGTGCAAGGTTTGATTACCTATATGCGTACAGACTCGACTCGTATCAGTCCTGTGGCTCAGAATGAAGCGGCAAGCTACATTAACGACCGTTTTGGTAGCAAGTATTCCAAGCACGGTAGCAAGGTCAAGAATGCCTCAGGTGCTCAGGATGCCCACGAAGCCATTCGCCCATCTAGTGTCTTTAACACACCAGAAAGCATCGCTAAGTATTTGGACAAAGACCAGCTCAAGCTCTATACCCTTATCTGGAACCGTTTTGTGGCTAGCCAGATGACAGGCGCTATCTTTGATACCATGGCTGTTAAGCTTTCTCAAAATGGGGTTCAGTTTACGGCAAATGGAAGCCAAGTTAAGTTTGATGGGTATCTTGCTATCTACAATGACTCTGACAAGAACAAGATGTTGCCAGATATGGTAGTAGGAGATGTGGTCAAGCAGGTCAATAGCAAGCCAGAACAACATTTTACTCAACCGCCAGCTCGCTATTCGGAAGCGACTCTTATCAAGACCTTGGAGGAAAATGGGGTTGGACGTCCGTCAACCTACGCTCCAACCATTGAAACCATTCAGAAACGTTATTATGTTCGCCTTGCAGCTAAACGTTTTGAACCAACAGAGTTGGGAGAAATTGTCAATAAACTCATCGTTGAATATTTCCCAGACATCGTAAACGTGACTTTTACAGCTGAAATGGAAGGAAAACTGGATGATGTCGAAGTTGGAAAAGAGCAGTGGCAACGGGTCATTGACGCCTTTTACAAACCATTCTCTAAAGAAGTAGCCAAGGCTGAATCCGAAATGGAAAAAATCCAGATCAAGGATGAGCCAGCTGGATTTGACTGTGAAGTTTGTGGCAGTCCAATGGTAATTAAGCTAGGACGTTTTGGTAAATTCTATGCTTGCAGCAACTTCCCAGACTGCCGTCACACACAAGCGATTGTCAAAGAGATTGGAGTCGAGTGTCCAAGCTGTCATCAAGGACAAATCATCGAACGAAAAACCAAGCGTAATCGTATCTTCTATGGTTGCAATCGCTATCCAGAATGTGAATTTACTTCCTGGGACAAACCAATTGGACGTGATTGTCCAAAATGCGGACACTTCCTTGTGGAGAAAAAGGTCCGTGGTGGTGGTAAGCAGGTTGTATGTAGTAATGGAGACTACGAAGAGGAAAAAATTAAATAAAATGAAGAGTCCTGAAAATAAATTTCAGGCTCTTTTTTTGTTGATGCTTGACAAATTTCCCCCTTGTATGCGAAACTAGAGGAAGAGTAATTTATCTAGGAGAAATCATGCGACTCATTTACCTCAGTATTGGCTTTATTTCACTGGCTTTAGCTGTTATTGGAGTTGTCCTACCACTTTTACCAACAACTCCCTTTCTTTTGTTAGCTATCGCTTGCTTTTCAAAATCTTCTAAGCGTTTTGAAGACTGGCTTTATCACACCAAGCTCTATCAGACTTATGTAGCTGACTTTCGCGAGACCAAGTCTATTGCGCGAGAACGAAAGAAAAAAATCATCGTATCCATCTATATCTTGATGGGGATTTCTATTTATTTTGCCCCTCTTTTGCCAGTCAAAATCGGTCTGGGAGCCTTGACTATCTTTATCACCTACTATCTCTTTAAAGTCATTCCTGACAAAGAATAGATAAAAATAGTAGTTATTTGCCTTGATAAAAATGAAAGCATATTTAAAATAATATGATATAATAAATTTAAAGAAAACATCAAGGAGAATCAAATGATTTACGAATTTTGTGCTGAAAATGTGACCTTGCTTGAAAAAGCGATGCAGGCTGGAGCTCGTCGAATCGAACTCTGTGACAATCTAGCAGTAGGAGGAACAACACCTAGCTATGGAGTGACCAAGGCAGCGGTTGAACTGGCAGCTAACTACGACACCACCATCATGACTATGATTCGTCCCCGTGGTGGCGATTTTGTCTATACTGATCCTGAAATAGAGATCATGCTAGAAGATATTCGTTTGACTGCGCAAGCTGGAAGTCAAGGCGTTGTATTTGGTGCTTTAACTGCTGATAAGAAGTTGGATAAGACTAATCTTGTGAAGCTGATTGCCGTATCTAAAGGAATGGAAATTGTCTTCCATATGGCCTTTGATGAATTGAGTGATGAAGACCAATTGGAAGCCATTGACTGGCTCAGCCAAGCTGGTGTCACTCGTATCTTAACTCGTGCTGGTGTGTCTTGTGACTCGCTAGAGAAACGTTTTGAACACTATCACAGAATTTTGGAACATGCAAAAGGTAAAATTGAAATTTTACCAGGTGGGGGGATTGACTTGGATAACCGTCAAACCTTTATCGACCAGCTGGGCGTGACACAATTGCATGGAACTAAGGTTGTCTTTTAAAAAATAGAAAGGAACTGCTAGCTTTTGGTAGCAGTTTTCACTTATGTTTGAAATTTTTAAATCCTATCAGTTTAATAAAGAAGAAGCTCATGCCTATGGTTTTGTAGAAAACGGAGAAGTCTGGACCTATAGTTGCCAGATTTTGCAGGGTGAATTTTTCATGACAATCTCCATCACTCTTGATAATGTGAGTTTTCAAGTTTTTGATCAGGAGACTGGTGACCTTTATCCTCAAGTCCATATGGAAAGCATGAGGGGGACTTTTGTAGGAAGTGTTCGTCAAGCTTGTTTGGAGATTCTTTACCAGATTCGGAAGTCTTGCTTTGATGTACAGGATTTTATCTGTCCTCAGACTAAGCGCATCATGGCTCAAGTTCAGGAAAAGTATGGTAATCAGTTGGAGTATCTGTGGGAAAAGTCGCCTGATACAGCTGTATTACGCCATGAAGGTAATCAAAAATGGTATGCTGTTATGATTAGAATCCCATGGGATAAGCTGGAAAAGGGGAGAGAAGGGCTAGTCGAAGCAGTCAACCTCAAACATGACCAAGTAGCTGACTTGCTTTCAAAAAAAGGCATTTATCCAGCCTTTCATATGAACAAACGCTACTGGCTTAGTCTGGCGCTTGATGATAGTTTGCAAGATGAAGAAGCGTTAGAACTTATCGAAAGAAGTTGGAACTTGACCGTGAAAAAATAAAGAAATTCACTTGAGTTTTCAAACACTTTCAATTAGCAAAATATTCTTTACTGAAGAAATTTTCAGAAAATAATGGATTTTTTCTTGACAAGTGTTTTTAGCTATGCTAAAATACTAAACAAGATATCAAACGAAGGAGAAAGTCAAACATGAAAACAGCTAAGTTTAATCAATTTGCTTTGTTGTTGAGGTACTCGGGCTAGTGCAAAAGCATTAGTCCTGTTTGGCTTACCAAGCGGGAGTAAATCAACATCTCGCTTGGGCTTCTGAGCGAGATGTTTTTTTAAAACCACATTTGGAAAAGGGGAAATCTTATGCGTAAAGTTGAATTTTTTGATACAAGCCTTCGTGATGGGGAACAAACACCTGGTGTTAACTTCTCAATAAAGGAAAAAATTTCCATTGCAAGACAGCTGGAGAAATGGGGAATTTCTGTAATTGAAGCTGGTTTTCCGGCTGCTAGTCCAGATTCATTTATAGCCGTTCAAGAAATTGCTAGAGCCATGAAAAAAACAGCAGTGACAGGATTAGCTCGTTCTGTAAAATCTGATATTGATGCGTGTTATGAGGCTCTTAAGGATGCCAAGTATCCACAAATTCATGTCTTTATCGCTACTAGTCCGATTCACCGCAAGTATAAGCTCAATAAGAGCAAGGAAGAGATTTTAGAAGCTATCAAGGAACATGTTTCTTACGCACGTTCTAAGTTTGAAATCGTCGAATTCTCTCCTGAAGATGCGACTAGAACAGAGTTGGATTTCCTCTTACAAGTTGTTCAAACAGCGGTCGATGCAGGTGCATCTTATATCAATATCCCTGACACAGTTGGCTTTACGACTCCAGAAGAGTTTGCACGTATCTTTGATCACTTGACTGAAAATATTAAATCAGATCATAAAGTTGTCTTTGGTGTCCACTGTCACGATGATCTCGGTATGGCAACTGCAAATACTTTGACAGCAATTAAACACGGTGCTGGACGTGTCCAGGGAACTATTAATGGTATCGGTGAACGCGCAGGTAATGTTGCTCTTGAAGAAGTAGCTGTTGCTTTGAAGATTCGTGAGGATTTCTTCCAAGCAACTAGTGATATTGTTTTGGATGAAACAATGAATACGTCTGAAATGGTTTCTCGCTTCTCTGGTATTCCAGTTCCTAAAAATAAGGCTGTCGTTGGTGGCAATGCCTTTTCTCATGAATCGGGTATTCACCAAGATGGAGTCCTTAAAAATCCTCTCACTTATGAGATCATCACACCTGAATTGGTCGGTGTCAAGAGTAATAGTCTTCCGCTTGGAAAATTGTCAGGTCGCCATGCCTTTGTTGAAAAACTAAGAGAACTGGCTCTAGATTTTACAGAAGAGGATATTAAACCACTCTTTGCTAAGTTCAAGGCACTAGCGGACAAGAAACAAGAAATCACAGATGCAGATATTCGAGCTCTGGTAGCTGGAACCATGGTTGAAAACCCAGAAGGTTTCCACTTTGATGATTTGCAACTTCAAACCCATGCAGACAATGAAATTGAAGCGCTCGTTAGCCTAGCCAATATGGATGGTGAGAAAGTCGAATTTAATGCAACAGGGCAAGGCTCTGTTGAAGCGATCTTTAACGCTATCGATAAGTTCTTTAACCAATCTGTCCGCTTGGTGTCCTATACCATTGATGCTGTGACAGATGGAATTGATGCTCAAGCTCGGGTTTTGGTCACTGTTGAAAACAGAGATACCGAAACCATCTTTAACGCAGCAGGTCTTGACTTCGATGTATTGAAGGCTTCGGCTATTGCCTATATCAATGCCAATACTTTTGTTCAAAAAGAGAATGCAGGTGAGATGGGGCATAGCGTTTCCTACCGAGACATGCCTAGTGTGTAAAGGAGAAGGCTATGACAAAGAAAATAGTAGCTCTAGCAGGGGATGGAATCGGTCCAGAAATCATGGAAGCTGGTTTAACGGTTCTGGAAGTTCTAGCTTCAAAAACAGGTTTTGACTATGAGATAGATAGTTGCCCCTTTGGAGGTGCAGGTATTGATGCTGCGGGGCATCCCTTACCTGATGAAACCCTCAAGGCATGTAGAGAAGCAGATGCTATTCTCCTTGCGGCTATCGGTAGTCCTCAGTATGATGGAGCATCGGTTCGGCCTGAACAAGGTTTGCTGGCTCTTCGTAAGGAACTCAATCTCTATGCCAATATTCGCCCTGTTAAGATTTTTGATAGTCTCAAGCATTTGTCACCTCTCAAACCGGAACGAATTGCTGGTGTAGACTTTGTCGTGGTGCGTGAGTTGACAGGTGGGATTTACTTTGGGGATCATATCCTTGAAGAGCGCAAAGCGTGTGATATCAACGACTACAGCTATGAGGAAGTAGAGCGAATCATTCGCAAGGCATTTGAAATCGCAAGAAGTCGCAGAAAAATCGTTACTAGTATCGATAAGCAAAATGTGTTAGCAACGTCGAAACTCTGGCGCAGAGTAGCTGAGGAAGTCGCTCAGGATTTCCCAGATGTAACCTTGGAACACCAGTTGGTGGACTCAGCTGCCATGCTCATGATTACCAATCCTGCTAAGTTTGATGTCATCGTAACGGAGAATCTCTTCGGAGATATTCTATCAGATGAATCAAGCGTTCTATCAGGCACACTTGGCGTCATGCCATCAGCCAGTCATTCTGAAAAAGGTCCAAGCCTCTACGAACCCATTCATGGTTCAGCACCCGATATTGCAGGTCAAGGAATTGCCAATCCTATCTCTATGATTTTGTCAGTTGCCATGATGCTGAGAGACAGCTTTGGACGTTATGAGGATGCGGAGCGTATCGAGCGTGCTGTTGAAGCTAGTTTAGCGGCTGGCATTTTAACAAGAGATATTGGAGGACAGGCTTCGACCAAGGAAATGACAGAAGCTATCATTGAAAGATTATGAAGATAAATGAAGGAATCACGCTTGCCCTCTTGATTTGGAATTTGCTGATTTTCTTGATTTATGGCATTGACAAATCCAAGGCAAGAAGAGGTGCTTGGCGCGTCCCAGAGAAAATTTTACTCATTTTAGCCCTTACTTGTGGTGGTTTTGGTGCCTGGTTGGCAGGAATGACCTTTCACCACAAGACTAGAAAATGGTATTTTAAAACGGTTTGGTTTCTCGGGAAGGTGACCACACTAGTAGCCTTATATTTTATTTGGAGGTAATGGATGGCAGGAAAATCGATTTTTGATAAATTATGGGACCGCCATGTCATCACAGGAGAAGAAGGGCAACCCCAACTCATGTATGTGGACCAGCACTATATTCATGAAGTGACTAGTCCCCAAGCTTTTCAAGGATTACGAGATGCAGGCCGCAGATTGAGACGGCCAGACTTAACATTTGGAACCTTTGATCACAATGTACCAACCGTCAATATCTACGATATTCGAGATGTTATTTCTAAGGCCCAAATTGATAAGCTTGCTGAAAATGTTGAGGAGTTTGGGATTGAACATGCGGCCCACGGTTCTGAAAAGCAGGGAATCGTTCACATGGTAGGTCCAGAAACAGGACGGACGCAACCAGGAAAATTCATCGTCTGTGGAGACAGTCATACAGCTACTCACGGAGCTTTCGGAGCTATCGCCTTTGGGATTGGGACCAGTGAGGTCGAGCATGTCTTTGCTACCCAGACACTCTGGCAAGTTAAACCTAAGAAAATGCTGGTAGAATTCACCGGTGTTCCTCAAAAAGGAGTTTATTCTAAGGATTACATTCTCGCCTTAATTGCCAAGTATGGCGTTGCTTGTGGTGTAGGATATGTGGTGGAATATCGTGGGCAAGCAATTGATGCACTGACCATGGAAGAGAGAATGACCATCTGCAATATGTCCATCGAGTTTGGCTCCAAGATGGGAATCATGAATCCAGATCAGACTACCTATGACTATCTCAAGGGACGGGAATGCGTTCCCGAAGCTTTCGAGGAGGCGGTTGCTGACTGGAAGACGCTTGTCAGCGATGATGATGCTGTCTATGATAAGGTTATCCGGATGGATGTCTCAGACTTGGCTCCTATGGTGACCTGGGGAACCAATCCTGCTATGGGCGTCGACTTTGACAGTAGCTTCCCAGAAATTAAGGATATGAATGATGAGCGAGCTTATCATTACATGAACTTGGAACCAGGTCAAAAGCCAGCGGACATTGAACTAGGATATATTTTTATCGGGTCTTGTACCAATGCTCGTCTCAGCGATTTACAACTGGCTGCGCGATTTGTCAAAGGGAAGAAAATAGCTCCCAATCTAACAGCAATCGTAGTACCAGGCTCTCGTCCTGTGAAACGAGCTGCTGAGAAGTTGGGCTTGGATAAGGTTTTCTTAGACGCTGGCTTTGAGTGGCGAGACCCAGGTTGCTCTATGTGCCTAGGTATGAATCCGGACAAGGTTCCTGATGGGGTCCACTGTGCCTCAACCAGTAACCGCAACTTTGAGGACAGACAAGGATTTGGTGCTAAAACCCATCTTTGCAGTCCAGCCATGGCAGCTGCGGCGGCTATTGCAGGTCGTTTCGTAGATGTTCGGCAAATGCCAGAGGCCCAGTAAGGAGAGGATATGGAGAAATTTACAGTTTATACGGGAACGACCGTTCCTCTCATGAATGATAACATCGACACCGACCAAATACTCCCCAAGCAGTTTCTCAAGTTAATTGATAAAAAAGGCTTTGGTAAGTACCTCATGTATGCTTGGCGTTATCTAGACGACAAGTATACTGAGGATCCAGACTTTGTCTTTAACCGACCTGAATACCGAAAAGCCAGTATCCTCATCTCAGGGGATAACTTTGGGGCAGGGTCTTCCAGAGAACACGCAGCTTGGGCTCTAGCTGACTATGGGTTTAAGGTCGTGATTGCAGGATCTTTCGGGGACATTCATTATAATAATGAACTCAATAATGGCATGTTGCCTATTGTTCAGCCTAGGGAGGTTAGAGAAAAACTAGCCAAACTCAAACCGACCGATCAGGTAACTGTGGACTTGGAAAAACAAAAAATCATCTCACCAGTTGGAGAATTCACTTTCGAAATCGATAACGAATGGAAACACAAGCTGTTAAATGGTTTGGATGATATCGGTATTACCTTGCAGTACGAAGATTTGATTGCTGCTTATGAAAAACAACGCCCAGCCTATTGGCAGGAATAGAATAGAATAAAAATAGAAAAGGAAATAGAACTATGATAAAACACATTCAATGGAACGGAACACTTTCTCAAGAAGGCTATGACATTTTAAAAGGTGAGGGCGGATGTATCGTTTGCCCTACTAAAGTCGGATACATTATCATGACTAGCGATAAGGCAGGTCTTGAACGCAAATTCGAAGCTAAAGAACGTAACCGTAACAAACCAGGTGTTGTACTTTGTGGTAGCATGGATGAGCTTCGTGCTTTAGCACAACTCAATCCAGAAATTGAAGCCTTCTACCAAAAACATTGGGACGAAGACATCCTACTTGGTTGTATCCTTCCATGGAAACCAGAAGCTTTTGAGAAATTGAAAGCATATGGTGATGGTCGTGAAGAACTCATGACAGACGTTCGTGGTACTAGCTGTTTTGTCATCAAGTTTGGTAAAGCTGGTGAACAGTTGGCTGCTAAACTTTGGGAAGAAGGCAAGATGGTATACGCCTCATCAGCTAACCCATCTGGAAAAGGAAACCGTGGTAAGGTGGAAGGAATCGGAGAACGAATCGAAGGAGCAGTGGATCTTGTCATCGAAGCTGACGATTATGTAGCATCCATCCAACCTGACAAAACCATTGAAACTCGCTACGAGCAAGGTGTGATGGTGTCTATGGTTGATAAAGATGGTAAACTCATCCCAGAACAAGGAGGAGACCGTTCAATCTCACCAGCACCAGTTGTTATCCGCAAAGGGCTTGACATTGATAAAATCATGATGCACCTGTCAGATACCTTTAACTCATGGGACTACCGTCAGGGTGAATATTACTAAGATAAAAAAAGAAGTCTAGTGTTATGAGATATTTAAGCTCCTAACACTGGGCTTTTTGTTTGGAAATTCTTTTCTTTTTCTATAGGATATGATATTCTATATATAAAATATATGTTTATAGAAATTAATCAATTAAATTTAACAGCCTATAATGTGAAACAGGAGCTATAAAATGGAAGATAAAGTAAATTATTGGATGATAGTTGCAGGTCGTGGTGGCAATGTCTGGTCCTTATTTAAAGAAGAGAATATAGCTTGCATAGATTTTGATTCTAATTTGTCTAGTATTCTAGATTATAAAAATCCTCAAGAATTGAATCAGGGAAAACAGAGAGATAAATTTATTTGGAAATTTGCTCATGACATAAAAAAAGATGATTACATAATAGCTACCACAGGATTTAAGAAAATTTTAGGAATTGGTCAATGTGTGAAACCTTATTATTTTGATGAAACAAAATCAAAGTTTAAACATTGTATTGGTGTTAATTGGTTGAAAGTAGATGGTGGATGGGAATACCAAGGTACAAAAGGTGCAAGACAAACCATCAACTGGGACAGAAACAAGGAACGTATCAATTTATATAAATCCATTCTAAATGGCACATACAGAAAAAATATAGAGAAAGTTGTTATGAATAAAAATATTAACGATTATTTAGATATATTAAGAAAATCCAAAAACCTTATCCTTCGAGGTGCACCTGGTACAGGAAAAACACACCTTGCTATTGATATTGCAAACGAATTAACAGATGGCAACAAAGATCAAATCGGCTTTGTACAGTTTCACCCATCTTATGATTATACGGATTTTGTAGAGGGTTTGAGACCGGTATCAAATGGGGATGGATCTATTGAGTTTAGGCTACAGGACGGTATTTTTAAAGATTTTTGTCAGAAAGCAAAAGAAGCCCAATTGATTGGAGGACAAGATAATTTTGATGAGGCTTGGGATTCTTACTTAGAATATATAAATGTTGCTGAAGAAAAAGAATATATAACAAAAACATCTTACTTATCTGTTAATAGTAGACAAAATTTGTCAGTAAATTATGATAGTGGTGTTCCAGGATGGTCACTACCTCGCAAATATGTTTACGAGTTGTATAAAGATAAAAATTATAATAAGCAAGAATACTACAAAAGTGGTGGAAAAACTGTCCTAGAAACATTGAGAAAGAGATTTGGTTTGAAAGACTATGTTTCCCCAACAGAAATTGACACAGACAAGAAATTCGTTTTCATCATTGATGAAATCAACCGTGGAGAGATTTCTAAGATTTTTGGTGAACTCTTTTTCTCTATTGACCCTGGCTATCGTGGTCAGAAGGGGAGTGTTTCTACTCAATATACCAATCTACACGAAAACGATGAGAAGTTTTATATCCCCGAAAATGTTTACATCATCGGAACAATGAATGATATTGACCGCTCGGTGGACACCTTTGATTTTGCTATGCGTCGTCGTTTCCGTTTTGTTGAAATTACTGCTGAAAGTCAACTTGGTATGCTTGATGAAGTGCTTGGTGATAAAGCCGAAGAAGCTAAAATTCGTCTAAGAAACTTGAATGCTGAAATCGAAAAAGTTCAGGAGTTAAATAGTCATTATCATATCGGTCCAAGTTATTTCCTTAAGTTGAAGGATGTGGACTTTGACTATGAATTACTCTGGTCTGATTATCTCAAACCACTTTTGGAGGATTACTTACGGGGTTCTTATGAAGAGTCTGAAACTCTGGCAACATTGAAAAAAGCATTTGATCTTACAAATAACGAGCAAACAGTTCAGCAAGATACTGGTGATAATGATGCGGATAACTGATAATCAGCATAAAATTGCTAAAGAAGATTTTGTCGCAGAATATCCCAAACTAAGTCAAGCTCTTCTTGATAGAACACTGGATAACCTTTCTAGAGAGGATAATATCTTTATTTTTCCAAATGATTTGACTCATACTCCTGATTTAGAGAAGGACCAAAAGATTTTTGAAACTGTCAATCAGGAAATTAAGACTGGAAATGTGATTGGTTTTCTGGGGTGTGGTCAGGAAAAATTGACGATTTCCTCTCGTTTTTCTGATGAAAGTAACGACCATTTTTTACATTATCTTTTGCAAAAGGTTCTTCATATCAATCTCACTAGTTTAGATGTAGCTTTGTCGCGTGAAGATAAGCTCTATCAACTTTTGATGTATCTCTTCCCCAAGTATCTACAAGCTGCAATTCGAAAAGGTCTTTATAAGGAATACCAAAGATTTTCTCATAACGACAGTCATGTAAAGAGAGTGATAGATGTTGGAAATCATCTTAAAAGAAATGTTCCTTTTATGGGAAATACTGCCTATACAACTAGAGAGTTTACTTATGATAATCCACTCATGCAGTTGATTCGACATACGATTGAGTACATAAAGAATCAGAAAAGTTTCGGAGTTCTGCTCGATAGTAATCGTGAAAATATGACAGAAATTGCGCGTGTAACTCCAGCTTATAAACTAGCTAATCGTGCCAAGATTATCAGAATGAATAAAATCAAACCCATCCGACACGCCTATTTCAGAGAGTATAAAAAATTACAGGAACTCTGCTTGATGATTCTGAGTAGAGAAAAGCATGGTCTTGGATCTCAAGCCCAAAAGGTACATGGTATTCTTTTTGATGTTGCCTGGCTTTGGGAAGAGTATGTTTATACCTTGTTGCCAAAAGTTTTCATCCATCCACGAAATAAAGATAAGACGGACGGAATTTCAGTATTTTCTAATCGTGAAAGAAAAGTATTTCCAGATTTTTATCATAAAGAGTTAAAAGTAGTTCTAGATGCTAAATATAAAAAACTTGAAGATACTGAAAAAGGAATCAACCGTGAGGACTTATTCCAGCTGATTTCCTATTCTTATATTTTAAAAGCTGAGAAAGCTGGTCTTGTTTTTCCGAGCAAGGACAAGGTTGTTGATAATGAAATAGGAAAGCTAGCAGGTTATGGAGCTTTGTTGAAGAAATGGTCTATCCAAATTTCTCAGAATGCTTCATCCTACAGTGCGTTTTGTAAAATGATGGAAAGTTCCGAAGAAATTTTTAAAAGGAATATTGATGAAGAAGTGGGGAAAAACTAGTCTCTCCACTTTTTATATACAAACAACAAATGCCGAACATTATTGTTTTACAATTGAAATTATTTGACAAAAACTGTACTTTTGTTTATAATAAATTAAGGAAACGTCGGAAATGACGTAGGGATGCGCAAGCATAGGTAGGTCATTACAAAAGAAACGAGACATCAATATGTTAAATGAATTTCCAATTTTTGATTACGAAGATATTCAGTTGATCCCAAACAAATGTGTGATTAAAAGCCGTGCAGAAGCGGATACAAGTGTCACACTTGGAAATCACACTTTCAAACTACCTGTTGTACCAGCCAATATGCAGACGATTTTGGATGAGGATGTTGCAGAGCAACTTGCTAAAGGCGGTTACTTTTACATTATGCACCGTTTTGATGAAGCGGGGCGCATTCCTTTTATCAAACGTATGCACGATCAAGGGCTCATTGCTTCCATTTCTGTTGGTGTCAAGGATTACGAGTATGACTTTGTTAGCCAGCTCAAGGCTGATGCTCCTGAGTACATCACAATTGATATTGCTCACGGTCATGCGGATAGCGTGATTTCTATGATTCAGCACATCAAGAAAGAATTGCCGGATACTTTTGTCATTGCTGGGAATGTGGGAACACCAGAAGCTGTGCGTGAATTGGAAAATGCTGGTGCGGATGCTACCAAGGTTGGAATCGGTCCTGGTAAGGTTTGTATCACCAAGGTCAAGACTGGTTTTGGTACAGGTGGTTGGCAGTTGGCAGCACTTCGCTGGTGTGCTAAGGCGGCTCGCAAACCGATCATTGCTGATGGTGGGATTCGTACTCATGGTGATATTGCTAAGTCTATCCGTTTCGGTGCTAGTATGGTTATGATTGGTTCCCTCTTTGCAGGACATATTGAAAGCCCAGGGAAAACGATTGAAGTTGATGGGGAACAGTTCAAAGAATACTATGGTTCAGCCTCACAATATCAAAAGGGTGCTTATAAAAACGTGGAAGGAAAACGCATCTTACTTCCTGCCAAAGGACACTTGCAAGACACCCTTACTGAGATGGAGCAGGATCTGCAAAGTGCCATTTCCTACGCAGGTGGACGCAAGGTTGCTGACCTCAAACACGTTGATTATGTTATCGTCAAAAACTCTATCTGGAATGGTGATGCATCCCACTGATGGACGCATACTCCACCCATAAAAAACTTGTTATTAGAGCAAATTTCTGTTATAATAAGACAAGTTTCCACCCTTAGTGTAATGGATATCACGTAAGATTCCGGTTCTTAAGATGGGGGTTCGATTCCCTCAGGGTGGATGTAAATAGCCTAAGAAAGCCTTAAATAAGGCTTTTTCTTTATTTCGCTCCAAATTTGTCCCTAATACTCTTCAAAAATCAAATTCAAACCACGTCAACGTCGCCTTGTCGTACTCAAGTACAGCCTGCGGCTAGTTTCCTAGTTTGCTCTTTGATTTTCATTGAGTATAAAACTGAAAATCTCATTTCAATGAATATCCAAATCCCCTCTAGTCCCGTTTTAAAGTGACTCAGGGGGCTTTTTTTGATATAATAAAAGAGACTGTTATCAGTTAGAAAGAGGTTGGTATGAAAGAATTACAAACTGTACTAAAGAAGCGTTTTGCAATCGAATTTGCAGACAAAAACTTACTGGAAACGGCCTTTACTCATACGAGTTATGCCAATGAGCACCGCCTCTTAAAAATTTCACACAATGAGCGCTTGGAATTTTTAGGAGACGCTGTTCTGCAATTATTGATTTCAGAATATCTGTATAAAAAATATCCTAAGAAACCAGAGGGAGATTTGTCCAAACTCCGTGCTATGATTGTCCGTGAGGAGAGTTTGGCTGGTTTTGCGCGTGATTGCCAGTTTGATCAGTTTATCAAGCTAGGAAAAGGGGAAGAAAAGTCTGGTGGGCGCAATCGTGACACCATTCTTGGCGATGCCTTTGAAGCCTTTTTGGGAGCATTACTTTTGGACAAGGATGTTGCTAGAGTAAAAGAGTTCATCTATCAGGTCATGATTCCCAAGGTTGAAGCAGGTGACTTTGAAATGATTAAGGATTACAAGACACACCTGCAAGAGCTGCTCCAGGTCAATGGAGATGTGGATATTCGCTACCAGGTGACCTCTGAGACGGGACCTGCCCATGACAAGGTTTTTGATGTAGAAGTTCTGGTTGAGGGCAAGAGTATCGGAAAAGGTCAAGGCCGTTCTAAAAAATTGGCAGAACAAGAGGCCGCCAAAAATGCAGTTGAGAAAGGGCTGGATTCATGTATTTAAAGGAGATTGAGATTCAGGGATTCAAGTCCTTTGCTGACAAGACAAAGGTCGTCTTTGACCAAGGTGTGACAGCTGTCGTTGGGCCCAATGGTTCTGGGAAGTCAAATATTACAGAAAGTTTGCGATGGGCCTTAGGGGAGTCTAGTGTCAAGAGCCTTCGTGGTGGTAAGATGCCCGACGTTATCTTTGCTGGAACTGAAAGTCGCAAACCACTCAATTATGCCTCTGTTGTCGTGACCTTGGACAATGAAGATGGTTTTATCAAGGATGCGGGGCAAGTTATTAAGGTAGAACGCCATATCTATCGTAGTGGAGATAGTGAGTATCGAATTGATGGCAAGAAAGTTCGCTTGCGTGATATTCATGACCTCTTCTTGGATACCGGTTTGGGACGAGATTCCTTCTCCATCATTTCCCAAGGGAAGGTTGAGGAAATTTTTAACTCCAAGCCCGAAGAACGCCGAGCTATTTTTGAAGAAGCTGCTGGAGTTTTAAAATACAAGACTCGTCGAAAAGAAACAGAAAGCAAACTGCAACAAACTCAAGACAATCTTGATCGCTTAGAGGACATTATCTATGAGTTGGACAATCAAATCAAGCCCCTTGCAAAACAAGCCGAGAACGCTCGTAAGTTTCTAGACTTGGATGGTCAACGTAAGGCGATTTACTTGGATGTACTGGTTGCCCAAATCAAGGAGAACAAGACTGAACTAGAGTTAACAGAAGAAGAGCTAACGCAGGTTCAGGAACTTTTGACTAGCTATTACCAAAAGCGTGAAGAGTTAGAAGAGGAAAATCAAACTCTTAAAAAGAAACGCCAAGATCTCCAAGTTGAAATGGCTAAAGACCAAGGAAGCTTAATGGATTTGACTAGTTTGATTAGTGACTTAGAGCGAAAACTAGCCCTATCCAAACTGGAATCTGAGCAAGTAGCCCTCAATCAACAAGAGTCACAAGTCCGTTTGGCGACTCTAGAAGATAAGAGAAAGGCTCTAAGTAAGGAAAAAGCTGAAAAAGAAGGAAATTTGGAACAGTTAGAGGAAAGTCTAGCTGAAAATAATAAGGAACTCAATCGCCTAGAAGCGGAGTTGTTGGCTTTTTCAGATGATCCTGACCAGATGATTGAGCTCCTGCGTGAACGTTTTGTGGCCCTTTTACAAGAAGAAGCGGATGTCTCAAACCAACTGACCCGCATCGAGAATGAACTAGAGAACAGCCGTCAGCTATCTCAAAAACAAGCAGACCAACTTGAGAAATTGAAAGAACAGCTGGCTACAGCTAAAGAGAAGGCCAGTCAACAGCAGGCTGAGCTTGAAACTGCCAAGGAGAAAGTTCAGAAATTATTGGCAGACTACCAAGCTAGTGCCAAGGAACAAGAGGAACAGAAAGTTTCTTACCAAGCCCAGCAGAGTCAACTCTTTGATCGTCTGGATAGTCTCAAAAACAAGCAGGCTCGAGCCCAGAGTTTAGAGAATATCCTTAGAAATCATAGTAATTTTTATGCGGGGGTTAAGAGTGTTCTCCAAGAAAAAGAACGCCTTGGTGGGATCGTTGGTGCAGTCAGTGAACATTTGACCTTTGATGTGCATTATCAAACTGCCCTAGAAATTGCGCTTGGAGCTAGTAGTCAACATATCATCGTAGAAGATGAAAACGCGGCAACCAAGGCGATTGATTTCCTCAAACGAAATAGAGCTGGTCGTGCAACCTTTCTTCCATTGACGACGATCAAGGCGCGTACGATTTCTAGTCAGAACCAAGATGCTATTGCTGCAAGCCCAGGTTTCCTTGGGATGGCAGATGAGTTGGTGACATTCGACACGAGACTGGAAGCTATTTTTAAGAATTTGCTAGCTACGACGGCTATTTTTGATACCGTGGAACATGCGCGTGCAGCAGCTCGTCAAGTTCGTTACCAGGTTCGTATGGTGACGCTTGATGGTACCGAATTGCGTACAGGTGGTTCCTATGCTGGTGGTGCTAATCGTCAAAATAACAGTATTTTCATCAAGCCAGAGCTGGAGCAATTACAAAAAGAAATTGCTGAGGAAGAAGCTAACTTGCGTTCGGAAGAAGAAAGTTTGAAGATATTGCAAGATGAGATGGCGCTATTGGCAGAAAGATTAGAAGCCATCAAGTCTCAGGGGGAGCAAGCTCGTATACAGGAGCAAGGCTTGTCCCTCGCTTATCAGCAAACTAGTCAGCAAGTGGAAGAGTTAGAAACACTTTTGAAACTTCAAGAAGAGGAATTAAATCGCCTATCTGAAGGAGATTGGCAAGCGGACAAGGAAAAATGCCAAGAGCGCCTCGCTACTATCGCCAGTGAAAAGCAAAATCTGGAAGCTGAGATTGAAGAGATTAAGTCTAACAAAAACGCTATTCAAGAACGCTATCAAAACTTGCAGGAACAGATTTCTCAAGCGCGCTTGCTTAAGTCCGAACTACAAGGACAAAAGCGGTATGAAGTGACTGATATTGAACGCCTAGGTAAGGAATTGGATAACCTCAATCTCGAACAAGAGGAAATTCAGCGCCTTCTCCAAGAAAAGGTTGATAATCTTGAGAAAGTGGATACGGATTTGCTAAGCCAGCAGGTGGAAGAGGCCAAAACTCAGAAAGCCAATCTTCAACAAGGTCTGATTCGCAAGCAGTTTGAATTGGATGATATTGAGGGTCAGCTGGATGATATTGCCAGCCATTTGGATCAGGCTCGTCAGCAGAATGAAGAGTGGATTCGTAAACAAACACGTGCTGAAGCCAAAAAGGAAAAGATCAGCGAACGCTTGCGCTATCTACAAGCTCAATTAACAGATCAGTACCAGATCAGCTACACTGAAGCTCTAGAAAAGGTTCATGAACTGGAAAATCTCAATCTGGCAGAGCAAGAGGTTAAGGATTTGGAGAAAGCTATTCGCTCACTGGGCCCTGTCAATTTGGATGCTATTGAACAGTACGAAGAAGTCCACAATCGTTTGGATTTCCTAAATAGTCAACGAGATGATATTCTGTCTGCGAAAAACTTGCTCCTTGAGACCATCACAGAGATGAATGATGAGGTTAAGGAACGCTTCAAATCAACCTTTGAGGCTATTCGTGAGTCCTTTAAAGTGACCTTTAGACAGATGTTTGGCGGTGGTCAGGCAGATTTGATATTAACTGAGGGTGACCTTTTAACAGCTGGTGTGGAGATTTCTGTTCAACCACCAGGTAAGAAAATCCAATCTCTCAACCTCATGAGTGGTGGTGAAAAAGCCCTATCTGCTCTGGCTCTGCTCTTCTCCATTATCCGTGTTAAGACCATTCCTTTTGTTATCTTGGACGAGGTAGAGGCAGCGCTGGACGAAGCCAATGTCAAACGTTTTGGGGATTACCTCAACCGCTTTGACAAGGATAGTCAGTTCATCGTCGTAACCCACCGTAAGGGGACGATGGCGGCAGCGGACTCTATCTATGGAGTTACCATGCAAGAATCAGGTGTGTCTAAGATTGTTTCGGTTAAGTTAAAAGATTTAGAAGAAACAATAGACTAGTTACCAAACGATAGCATCTCTTAGGAGGTGCTATTTTTTAAAACTAAAGCCCTAAATTTTCTCTTACGGTCATTTCAGGCGCAAAAAACGACATTTGGGATTTCCTCTTAGCGAAAAGACTTTCTCTATGATATAATAGTTTCATGATTACAACAGTACCTATTAAGAACGAAAAAGACATTGCAGTACCGGGTAAAACAGTCCTTGTACTAGGTTATTTTGATGGCATCCACAAGGGACATCAGAAACTCTTTGAAGTAGCCAGTAAGGCTTCTATGAAGGATTATCTGCCAGTTGTCGTGATGACCTTTACGGAGTCACCAAAACTTGCCTTACAACCTTACCAACCTGAGCTCATGCTTCATATCGTCAATCACGAGGAACGGGAGCACAAGATGAAGTGGCACGGAGTAGAGGCTCTCTTCTTACTTGACTTTAGTAGCAAATTTGCTAGTTTAACGGGTCAAGAATTCTTTGATACCTATGTTAGAGCTTTAAAACCAGCGATTATTGTAGCGGGATTTGATTACACGTTTGGTTCAGATAAGAAAACTGCGGATGACCTGAAGGATTATTTTGATGGAGAGATCATCATTGTTCCTCCAGTTGAGGATGAGAAGGGCAAGATTAGTTCCACACGAATTCGTCAAGCTATTCTTGATGGAGATGTCAGGGAAGTCAATCATCTGCTCGGCACTCCGCTCCCATCTCGTGGCATGGTCGTTCACGGGAATGCTCGTGGGCGTACTATCGGTTATCCAACAGCCAATTTGGTCCTCAGAGATCGAACCTATATGCCAGCAGACGGTGTTTACGTGGTCGATGTGGAAGTGCAACGTCAGAGATATCGTGGAATGGCAAGTGTTGGAAAAAATGTTACCTTTGATGGAGAAGAACCACGTTTTGAAGTCAATATTTTCGACTTTTCAGATGATATTTACGGTGAGACCGTCATGGTCTACTGGCTGGACCGTGTCCGAGATATGGTCAAGTTTGACTCCGTAGAGGAACTTGTAGATCAACTCCAGAAAGACGAAGAGATTGCTCGGAACTGGAAGGATGGAGAGTAGAAAAGTTTAAAAAAGTGAACCATATTTTGTGTTTGCTTTTTTATTTTTGAAAGAAATTTTTATAGCGAGAAACATAATTGAAGCTTGATTGAAAATCTGTTAAAATAGTGATATTCATAACTTAAAAAACTAAAGAAAAGAGACTATATGATTACAGGCGAATTAAAAAGTAAAATTGATCAGCTGTGGGAAATGTTGTGGACTGAAGGAAATGCAAATCCTCTAACAAATATTGAACAATTAACTTATCTTCTGTTTATGAAGGATTTGGATAGTGTTGAGCTTGGACGCGAAAGCGATGCTGAGTTTCTAGGGATTTCTTATGAGGGAATTTTTCCAAAAGACAAACCTGAATACCGTTGGTCAACCTTTAAAAATATAGGAGATGCTCAGGAAGTTTATCGTTTAATGACACAGGAGATTTTTCCATTTATTAAGAATCTTAAGGGTGATACTGACGATACAGCTTTTTCACGTTATATGCGTGAAGCCATCTTTCAAATTAATAAACCAGCTACGCTCCAAAAGGTGATTTCTATATTAGATGAATTTCCAACCAGAGGTTCAGATATAGATTTTGATAGTGACACACAGGGAATTAATGATATTGGAGATATCTATGAATATCTGCTATCAAAATTGTCAACCGCAGGTAAAAATGGACAGTTTCGTACGCCTCGTCACATCATCGATATGATGGTTGAGTTGATGCAACCAACTATCAAGGATATTGTCTCAGATCCTGCTATGGGGTCTGCTGGTTTCTTAGTATCTGCTAGCCGTTACTTAAAGCGTAAAAAAGATGAATGGGAAACCAATCCAGATAATATCAACCATTTTCATAACAATATGTTCCATGGAAATGATACGGATACAACTATGCTGAGACTTGGTGCAATGAACATGATGCTACATGGAGTGGAAAATCCACAAATTAGTTATCTTGACTCACTATCTCAAGATAATGAAGAAGCAGATAAGTACACTTTAGTGTTAGCAAATCCTCCATTTAAAGGGTCACTTGACTACGATTCAACTTCAAATGATCTCCTTGCGACTGTAAAAACCAAAAAAACAGAATTACTTTTCCTTGCTCTTTTCTTGCGTACATTGAAACCAGGGGGACGTGCAGCGGTTATTGTACCTGATGGTGTCCTCTTTGGTTCTTCTAAAGCCCATAAAGGAATTCGTCAAGAAATTGTTGAAAATCATAAATTAGATGCTGTAATCTCAATGCCTAGCGGTGTTTTCAAACCTTATGCTGGAGTTTCAACTGCCATTCTCATCTTTACAAAAACTGGAAATGGTGGAACGGACAAGGTCTGGTTTTACGATATGAAAGCAGATGGTTTAAGTTTGGATGATAAACGACAACCGATCAGTGATAATGATATTCCAGATATTATTCAACGTTTCCATCAACTTGAAAAGGAAGCAGAACGTAAGAGAACAGACCAGTCTTTCTTTGTTTCAATTGATGAGATAAAGGAAAATGATTATGATCTATCAATCAATAAATACAAAGAAATCGAGTATGAAAAAGTTGAGTATGAACCAACAGAAGTCATCTTAAAGAAAATCAATGATCTAGAAAAAGAAATTCAAGCTGGCTTAGCAGAGTTAGAAGAATTACTCAAGTAGGGAGATGGATGTATGAAAAAAGTGAAGTTGGGGGAAGTGGTAACTCTGAAAAAGGGTAAGAAAGCCACTATACTTAATGAACAAACGACTCTAAGTCAACGTTATATTCAGATAGATGATTTGAGAAATGACAATAATCTAAAATTCACTGAAAGTTTAAATATGACTGAAGCACTTCTAGATGACATTCTGATAGCTTGGGATGGTGCTAATGCAGGAACAATTGGCTATGGACTATCGGGAGCTGTTGGTAGCACTATTATGGTCTTAAAAAAGAATGAACAATACAAAGACAAGATTATATCAGATTATTTGGGAGTTTTTTTGGAAAGTAAATCGCAGTATTTACGGTATCATTCAACAGGTGCAACAATTCCTCATTTAAATAAAAATATATTACTTGATCTAAAATTAGAATTGTTACGTACCGAAGAACAAGAGAACATTATCTGTATTCTTAATGTCATCAAAAGACTTATTACTAAAAGAAAATGTCAATTAGAGGAGCTAAACTTGCTCGTCAAATCCCGATATTTCGAGGAGGTGGTTGCGTGACAATTATTTTTTTACAGAATATATTTGAAAAATCTATAAATGGTGAATGGGGTAATGAAGATAGTGGCAAAGGAGAGGCGACAGCAGTAATTAGAACCTCAAATTTTCTAAATTCTGGAAGACTAAATCTAGATAATATTGTATGTCGTGAAATTGATAAAGATAAAAACAGCGACAAAATTCTAAGAACTGGTGATATTATAATTGAAAAATCAGGAGGTAGTCCAAATCAACCGGTTGGACGTGTTGTATATTTCGATGTTACAGATCAAGATTATTTCACAAATAACTTTNCTAGCATTTTAAGAGTTAAACCAGAATATAAT